>JBKJII010000138.1:0-11347 GCA_046598505.1 Caulobacter sp.
CTTGTCGGCGGCCACGACGAGGTAGGGGTCGTCGCCCTCATGGGCGATCACCGCCGGCGGCCGGACGACATGGTTGTCGGCGTCGGTGTTGTCGGTGATGTCCAGAAGGCCCGACAGGAAGGTGCGATAGGCGCGGATGGCCTCGCCCTGGATGGCCTCGCGGTCGGTCGTGCGGGGCAGTTGCTTGGGATAGAAGCCGCCCTTGGAGCCGACCGGCACGATGACCGCGTTCTTGACCTGCTGCGCCTTGACCAGGCCCAGCACCTCGGTGCGGAAGTCGTCGCGACGGTCGGACCAGCGCAGGCCGCCCCGCGCCACCGGGCCGAAACGCAGATGCACGCCCTCGACATGCGGGGCCCAGACGAAGATCTCGCGGAAGGGCTTGGGCGCGGGCAGGTCTTCCAGTTCGCGCGAAGCGATCTTGAAGCTGATGTAGGGCTTGGGACCGCCGCCCTCGGCGGTCTGGTAGAAGTTGGTCCGCTTCAGCGCCCCGACCAGCAGCGCGAGGCGGCGCAGGACGCGGTCGTGATCCAGGCTGTCGACCGCCTGCAGGGCTGCCGTGATTTCTTCCATCACCGCGGCCGCCTGGCTTTCGCGGCCCTTGAGCTCGACGCTGATCGCTGGATCGAACTTGATGCGGAACAGGTCGAGGATCAGCCGGGCCACGCCCGGATGCTCGGACAAAGCCTGTTCCTGCACCATCTGGCTGGGATCGAGGCCCGATTGCTGGCGGTAGCGGGCCAGCGCGCGGATCAGCGCGGCGTCACGCCAGGACACGCCCAGTTCGAGCACCAGACGGTTGAAGCCGTCGCTCTCGGTGCGGCCATTCCAGACAGCGGTGAACGCCGACTCAAAGGCGTCCTGGATATCGGTGAAGACCAGATGCCCGCCCCGCTCGTCCTCGAGCAGGAACTCATGCACCCAGACCGTTTCGCGGGCCCCCGCCGCTGTCAGCGGCGACAGTTCGAAGGCGTCCTCGATCAGGGCCTTGAGGCCCATGTGCTCGAGAATCGGCATGACATCCGCGAGCGGCGCGGCCCCGCCCTTGCGATAGACCTTGAACCGGAAGCGGGTCGACGTGTCGCCCACGGCGCGGAAAGCGCGGGTTCGGAACTCGTCGGTCCCCATGGCCTCGATCTCGGCAAGGTCGGCCAGGGCTTCTGTGGCGGGATAGAATTCGCGATAGCCGTTGGAGAAGGCGCCCGACCAGCGGGCGAGGGTCGCGGTGACCCCGGCGGCCGGCGGATCCGCGCGCACAGCGGCGTCGAAGTGGTCGCTCCAGGTCAGGGCGGCCTCGGCGATGTCAGCCTCGACCTGGGCCAGGTCCGGGTCGACCGCCTTGCCGGGATCGACGCCGAGGATGAAGTGCACCCGCGCCAGCGGGGCGTCGGAGAAGCTGGGATAATAGGCCGAGATCCGGCCGTGGAAGGCGTCGGCCAGAATGCGCCCGGCCCGCTCGCGCACGCCGGAATCGTAGCGCTCGCGCGGCACGAACAGCAGCACCGAGATGAACCGGTCGAACGGGTCACGTCGCGCGAACAGCCGCACCCGCGGCCGGTCGTAGAGGTGCAGCACGCCCAGGGCCAGCACCAGCAGCTCGTCCTCCGGCGTCTGGAACAGCTCGTCCCGGGGCCAGGTCTCGAGGATGTTGCGCAAGCGCTTGTCGTTGTGGCCGCCGGACGAGACGCCGGACCGCTCGACGACATTGCCGACCTTGCGCCGGATCAGCGGCACGTCGCGCGCCGGGGCGTCATAGGCTTCCGCCGTGAACAGGCCGACGAAGCGGACTTCGCCCGCGGGCTTGCCGTCCGCGCCGTACCGCTTGACCCCGATGTAGTCCATGTAGGCCCGGCGATGGACGCGGGAGCGCAGGTTCGACTTGGCCACGATCAGCGGCGAGTCGGTCTCCAGGTGGCGGCGCAGCTGCTTGGACAGAATCGCCGGCTCGCTGGTGCGGCGCAGCACGCGGCGCTCCTGGTCGCGCAGGACGCCGAGGCTGTTTTCGGGACGATAGACCGGCTCCTCGGCGGCATAGTCGCCGTCGGCTGTGCGGGGGTAGTCGTAGACCCGGGCGCCGATGAACACGAAGCGGTCTGCGGCCAGCCAGTCGAGGAAGGCCAGGTCCTCGGCCCGCTCGTCGGCGGAAATCGGAACCGGCGCGCCGGCCAGATCGGCGATCGTCGTGCGCATCAAGGTCTGCATGGCCGCGAAGTCGGCCACCGCCATCTGCACATCGCCGAGCGAGGCCGTGACGCCGTCGGTCAGGCCCGCCGCGCGGTCTTCGCCGACGGGGTCGAGGTGTACCTGGATAACCGACAGCCGGCGGCCGGCGCGGTCGACCAGCGGGTGGAACATCGCGCGAACCGGGAACCCGGCCTCGGCGATCGCACCCATGATGGAATCGACGAGGAACGGCCGGTCGGGCTGGGCGATCTCGAGCAGGTCGCGACCAAGGTCCTTGCCGTCGACCGAGATCCAGCGGCGCAGGCGGATCACCGGCGTGTCGCCGGTCAACGCCTGGCCGAAACGCCACAGTTCGGCAAAAGCGGCGGCGAGGTCCTCGATGGACGCGTCAGGCAGTTCCTCGACCGACAGGTCGCGATGAACCTGCTGAATGAAAAGCGCCTCGTCAGCCTTGGGCGGACCGGACCTGTGCCCCAGCGCGCGGGCGAAGGCGGTGGCGAGCGTATCGGACTCAAAGCCCGGCGCGGCCGGGTGAAGGCTTGCGCCCTTCATCTAGGTATCCCCGTAGGATTGTCCTGCCGAAACATTCTTCTGCGGCCCTGTCGGAGTCCGTTGAATGAAGAACGCTTCGGGGATGTGACTTTGGAGCCCCTTTTATCGTGATCGCGTGGAAAGTTTCGTTCAGGATCGCGGCCAGCCTAGCCCCCTTGGGGCGCCGATCAACCGCCATGAGGCCGGTTGAGCAAGAACTTTCCGCCGGGTCCACGGCAGGCTGATGTCAGGTCCGTAAAAAGAATACGCCGCCGGAGGGGGGTCCGGCGGCGCTTCTTGCCATCGCCGCCGGGGGGAGGGGCGGGATGACTTCTATCCGGGCGCCACTTTCGGGGGGAGGAAGGGCGCCGACCGGTCCGGCGGCAGGGGGGAGTGCGGCCGGACCACTCAGAGATAGGCGCCGTTTTCAGGGTTTCAAGAGGCGTGGTCGGGCAGTCCGAATCGCCTTCCGCTGCGCCTGTGATGACCGTCCTCGTCGACACCCTGCGGGTCTCCGTTGGCCGACATCATGATGGCGATCCAGCGGGAACCTTCGAACTCTGCGAGGATGATCATCGTCATCACGGCCAGTGGCGTGGACAGGAACATTCCCGACAGGCCCCACAGCGCGCCCCACAACGCGAGGGCCAGCAGGACCACCACCGGATCGATGTTCAGGCTGTCGCCCTGCATGCGCGGGGTGATGATGTTGCCGACCACGAACTGGATCGCCTGCAGCACCGCCAACAGCACGATGGCCCAGCCGAACCACTCGAACTGGACCAGCGCGAACAACACCGGCAGCGCAACGCCGACGATGCCGCCAATGATTGGAATGTAGGACGCCAGGAAAATCAGGAAGGCCCAGAACAGCGCGTTGTCGAGACCCATGACCGCCATGGCCAGCCACGATCCGCCGGCGATCATCAGGCCGGTGACGGTCTGGACCCACAGGTAGCGTTCGACGCCGAAACGAATGCGGTTGAAGATCTCCACCGCCTCGGCCCGCTCGGCGTTGTGCGGAAACAGGGCCACGATCTTGCGCTTGAAGCCGCGCCTGGCGGCGATGATGAAGCCCAGGTAGATCAGCACGAACAGCGAGTCCGATCCGAACCCCCGCAGACCGCCGGCGATCTGGCTCAGATATTTGGCGGGATCGAGCTTGGAGAACAGTTCGGTGATCGATGCCGGCGCCTCGACGCCCGCGAACCGGAACACGCCGCCGAACTGGTTGATCAGGGCGTTCAGTCGCACGGTGTAGGCCTGCAGCTTGTCGCCGAACGACACGGCGTTTCCGGCCACGACCACGGCCGTCACGCCGAAGATCAGCAGCGACAGCGCGATCGCCACGCCAAGCGAAACATTGTCCGGAAGTCGCGGCCAGCGATGCTCCAGCCGTCGCGCGAAACTGTCGACCATGATCGCCAGGAACATGGCCAGGGCCAGTGGCGTGAGAATGTCGGCCATCAGATAGAGCGCGCCGCCGACCGCGATCACCGCCAGGATCACCAGTGCGTTGCGGCCGATACCTTCCGGCCGCACGACCGTCGCCGCCGTGGCCCTGGGCCTGGGCCTGGCGGGTGTCGGCGCGGTTGTCTTCGCGGGCGTCCGGGCCATGGTTGCTCTCTCCAGTTCGAGCCCTGAGTCTCTGTGTCGAGCCGCCGTCCGTCAATGCGCGCGCTTGGCGAAGCACCGGCGTCGCCTGTAGTTTGCCGTCAGATCCCACGGAGATGATGCATGGACGCCGCCAGCGAGCCCGGAACCCTGTTCGTCGGCTTCTCCGACAAGCCCGAGACGATGCGGCTGGACCGCACCAACCGCCACGGTCTGGTCGCCGGCGCGACCGGCACGGGCAAGACGGTGACCCTGCAGATCCTCGCCCAGGCCCTGTCCGACGCAGGCGTCCCGGTGTTCGCCGCCGACGTGAAGGGCGACCTCTCCGGCATCAGCCAGCCGGGCGCGTCCAACGAGAAGATGCTCGCCCGCGCCCAGGGCATGAACCTGACCCTGACCCCGGCCGCGCCGCCGACCATCTTCTGGGACCTGTTCGGCGAGAAGGGCCATCCGGTCCGCACCACCGTCTCGGAGATGGGCCCATTGCTGCTGGCCCGGATGCTGGAGCTCAACGAGGTCCAGGAGGGCGTGCTCAACATCACCTTCAAGGTCGCCGACGCGGAGGGCCTGCTGCTGCTCGATCTCAAGGATCTGCAGGCGGCCCTGAAATACGTCGCAGAGAACGAGAAGAGCATCGACGCCGAGTACGGCAACGTCTCGGCCGCCACGGTCGGCACCATCCAGCGCGGCCTGCTGACGCTGGAGACCCAGGGCGGGGCCAATCTGTTCGGCGAGCCGGCTCTGGCGCTGTCGGACCTGATGCGCGTCGACGGCTCGGGCCGCGGCGTCGTCAGCGTGCTGGCCGCCGACCGGCTGATCCAGAGCCCGCGCCTCTACGCCACCTTCCTGCTCTGGCTGCTGTCGGAGTTGTTCGAGGACTTGCCGGAGATCGGCGATCCGGAGAAGCCGCGCCTGGTGTTTTTCTTCGACGAGGCCCACCTGCTGTTCCGCGACGCGCCGAAAGCATTGCTGGAAAAGGTCGAGCAGGTCGTGCGCCTAATCCGCTCAAAGGGTGTCGGCGTGTTCTTCGTCACCCAGAACCCGGCTGACATTCCCGAGACGGTGCTGGCCCAGCTGGGTAACCGCTTCCAGCACGCCCTGCGCGCCTACACCCCGTCCGAACAGAAGGGCCTGCGAGCGGCCGCCGGGTCCTTCCGGACCAATCCGGCCTTCGACACGGCCGAGGCGATCCAGAACCTCGGCGTTGGCGAGGCCCTGGTCTCGGTGCTCGACGAACGCGGCGCGCCGACCGTGGTGGCCATGACCAAAATCCGGCCGCCGGCTTCACGCCTTGGCCCCGCGACCCTGCCCGAACGTCAGGCTGTCCAAGCGTCCAGCCCGGTACGCGGACTTTACGACATGCTGCAGGATCGGGACTCTGCCTTCGAGACCCTCAAGGTTCGCGCCGGCCAGGCCGCGCGTCAGGCTGAGGAAGCGGCGGCTGCAGACGCCGCCGCCAGGCGTCGGGATGCCGAGGAAAAAGCCTACGACCATGACCGGGCCCAACGTGACCGCTACGAAAGCCGACCCGCGCCGCGCGCCCGGTCCTCGAGCCGCCAGAGCATGGGCGAAGCCTTCGGCAAGACCCTGGTCCGCAGCATCGCCAGCCAGGTCGGCCGCGAACTGCTTCGAGGCGTGCTGGGCGGGCTGAAACGGCGCTGATGTTCAGCGCTCCACACCGTCATGGCCCGGCCTGTCCGGGCCATGACGGTGGCTAATTTGCCTAGGCTGCCTTCTTCCGCTTGCGCAAGGGCGCTGCGACCGTGCCGATGGCGGCCGCAATGAGCACCGCGGGCAGTTCGTTGGTCCAGGCGCCCAGGGTGTCCGCCGGCGCTGGCCGGCCGATGGCGTAGCCCTGCACTTCAGCGCAATCCTCGCCGCGCAGGAACTGCAGCTGCTCGTCGGTTTCCACGCCCTCCGCCACGACCGGGATGTCCAGGCTACGGCCCAGACCCAGCACGGCCTTGACGATCACGGTCGCCCGCGCGTCGCGGTGGATGTTCTCGACGAAACTCTTGTCGACCTTGATCTTGTCGAACGGGAAGGACTGCAGCGTCGACAGGGAGGAGAAGCCGGTGCCGAAGTCGTCCATGGCGATCCGCACGCCCAGCGCCTTGAGCCGGCGCAGGTTGTCCAGCGCGCGCTGGTAGTCCTTGAACAGGGCGCTTTCGGTGACTTCCAGCTCCAGCCGCGACGGCGACAGGCCGGTCTCGATCAGGATCTCATGCACCGTCTGCGACAGGTTCGGCTGGTTCAGCTGCAGCGGCGACAGGTTGACGGCGATGCTCAGCGGCTTGTCCCAACCGGCTGCCTCGACGCAGGATTTACGGAGCACCCACTCGCCGAGCGGCAGGATCAGGCCGGTCTCTTCGGCCAGAGGGATAAAGTCCAGCGGCGGGATCATGCCGCGCACCGGGTGACGCCAGCGGACCAGGGCCTCGAAGCCAAGGATCTCGCCGTCGCTGGCGCGGGCCTGCGGCTGATAGTGGACCACCAGGTCCTCGTCGATGATCGCCTGGCGCAGCTCGCGGGCGAGGTTGCGCCGCTCACGGATGGTCTCGTCCATCTCGCGCTTGAAGAAGCGGTAGGTCCCGCGACCGTTTTCCTTGGCGCGGTAGAGAGCCATGTCGGCATTGGCCAGCAGGGCCTCCCCGGTGCGGCCGTCATCCGGGTAGAGCGACACACCCAGGCTCGCGGCCATGGCCAGAGCCTGGCCCTCGTAGCTCATCTCGGCCTTGAGGGCTTCGAGCATCTGCCCGGCCAGTTCGGCGGCGGCGGTCGGCTGGTCCTGGTCGGTGATCTGGACGACGACAAACTCGTCGCCGCCGAGGCGCGCGGCGAAGGACGGCGCGGTGACGCTGGCCTGCAGGCGGCGGGCAGCCTCGATCAGTACCGCGTCCCCGGCCAGGTGGCCGTGCAGGTCGTTGGCTTCCTTGAAGTGGTCGAGGTCGACGCAGATCAGCGCCAGCGTTTCGCCGGACGCCTCGACCCGGTCCAGCGCCGCGGTGAGGCGGGCCTGCAGGGCGTTGCGGTTGGGCAATCCGGTCAGGCCGTCGTGCTCCGCCAGGTAGCGGATCTTCTCTTCCGCCGAGCGGCGCTCGCGCAGATCGCGGATCGCCAGCACCATCAGGCCGCGGGTTTCCGACCGCGCGCCGTCGTCCATGACGCGGGCGAAGACTTCGACCGGCACCGAGGGCTCGTTGTTGATCGGGTGCATGTGGCCTTCACGGCGCTGCGCGTCGGTGCGGATGCCCAGGGCGTCGTCGAACGACAGCAGGGATTCGCTGAACGGCTGGCCGAGCATGTCCTCCAGCGACGTTCCGGCGAGGTCACAGAAGGCGGCGTTGGCGTCCTTGATGACGCCGTTCTGGATCACGACAATGCCTTCATAGGCGGCGTTGGCGAGGGTGCGGATCCGGTCGAGCGCCGAGCGGCTGGTCGTCGATTCAATGAGCACGGCGCCCAGGCCCGACAGCACGATCAGGCCGGTGATGGTGGCCACGGCCAGGGTCATGACCCCGCCGGAGAACAGTTGCCCCGGCACAGCCACGCTGGCGTCCGGCACGATGGTGATCGCGCCCATGCCGGTGAAGTGCATGGCGCAGACAGCCAGGGTCAGGGCGACGCCGGCGAAGAGCTGTCGCGGGAAGGTCCTGGCGTCCCCGGCGACCAGCAATGCGAAGGTCGAGCCGACCACGCCCAGCACCACCGAGGCGCCGATGGTCGCGGCTTCCCACTCGATGTGGCCCTGGGTCACGAAGGACGTCATGCCGGTGTAATGCATGGCCGAGATGCCGAGGCCGATCAGCAGACCACCGGCCAGGGTGTTGGCGCGGTCCTTGTACACCGTCGCGGCGAAGAAGCCCGCGGCCATGAAGAACACGGCCACCATCAGGGACATCATCGTCCCGGCCGGCGAGAAGCCCGTCCGCACGCCGGGATCATAGGCGAGGATGGCGAGGAAATGAGTGGCCCAGACCGTTGAACCGGCGACCAGCGAGGTCAGCAGCAGCCAGGCGCCGCGCACCAGGCCGCGCGCGCCGTTCATCCGGGAGAACAGCCTGAAGCCCGTCAGTGCGCCGCACAGGCAAACGACCGCCGCGACCAGCACCATTCGGTAGTCGTGCTCATTTACGAGACACGAAATAATCTTCTGCACGCCCCCACTCCCCGTTCTGAGGATCCGACGGGCGCACTATCGGCATGAGTTGCAAAGAAAGCGTTTCAATCCGGGACGGTCGCGAAAACCAGAATGGGGACTTTCCCGGGCTGTGACCCGGTCCGGGCAAGTCCCCGTCTGTGTCTGGTCCCTAACCCAGCGACGGATTGATCAGATATTTCTCGCCGGTGGCCTTGCGGTTGTAGGTGGCGATCACCGCCGGATCGAGCGCCTCGGTCAGCGAGATTTCCCGCGTATAGTGGCTGGCGAAGGTCGTCTTCAGCTCAGCGACGACCCGGTCGCGCAGCTTCTGGCCCTCGACAGGGCCGATCTTCATCAGGAACGGCGTCAGCAGCCAGCCGCCCAGCCCCCACATCATGCCGAAGGCGCGGCTCAGCTCGGTCGGCCCGGTGTCGAGCCCGCCATAAACATAGACCTGCTTCATCTGCGTCGAGCCGTAGCGGCTGTAGACCTTGGCCGTCTTGTTGGCCGCGATTTCCATGCAGTTGAGGATCTGGCCGGCCAGCTTGCCGCCGCCGATGGCGTCGAACGCCAGATAGGCTCCGGTATCGACGATCGCCTGGGTCAGGTCGTCGAGGAAGGTTGGCGCGCTCGAATCGACGATGTGGGTCGCGCCCAGCCCGCGCAGCAGCGCCGCCTGGTCCGCGTTGCGCACGATGTTGACCAGCGGGATGCCGTCCTTGAGGCAGATCTTGACGAGCATCTGGCCAAGGTTCGAGGCCGCCGCCGTATGGACCAGCCCGGTGAACCCCTCGCGCTTCATCGTCTCGGGGAAGCTCAGCGCCGTCAGCGGATTGACGAAGCAGGACGCCCCTTCGGCCGCCGTCGTACCGTCCGGCAGCGCCATAACCGACGCCAGCGGCAGGGTGCGGTACTGGCCGTACATCGCCCCGCCCAGCGCCGCGACCGTCTTGCCGAGCAGCGCCTGGGCCTCCGGAGAAGATCCGGCCGCGACCACGACGCCCGCACCCTCATTGCCGACCGGCATGCTCTCGTCGGCCCGCGCGGCCATCATCCGCATCAGGTGTTTGGGGATGTCGGCGGTGAACACCGGAAGGCCGTCCCGCTGGCTGACCTTGCCGGCGCCGATGTCGGCCGGGCCGAGCAGCAGGCCAAGGTCCGATGGATTGATCGGCGAGCCCTGAATCCTGACTACCACCTCGCCGGCCGCCGGCGTCGGCGTCTCGACGACCTGCAGTGACAGCTCAAGCTGCCCGGCCGACGTCACCAGTGAACGCAGTTGAAGGCCAGAGCCGTGGTTTTCAGACGACATGATGTTCCGCTCCCGATCCCGGTCCGTCCGGGCTGGCGCGCAATGGAGCGCATTGGGCGGGACGGGGAAAGGCGAAAAGCGGGACTCGCGGGACGTATCTTCCCGGGACAAGCCGGGGCATTGCGAGACAGCCGGCCGCCGGATACGACAACGGCCCCGTGAGGGGCCGTGCCGGTCAGGTTATTCGCGGAATTTTGGAGCGGGCGAAGAGATTCGAACTCTCGACCCCAACCTTGGCAAGGTTGTGCTCTACCACTGAGCTACGCCCGCGCTCCAGGGACGCTTTTGGAGGGCGTCCCGAAAATCGAGAGGCGGCTTATGGCAGAGGGTCCGGACCTTGGCAAGCGCCTGCGGCCAGGGATTTACCGGCCCAGCCGCATAGACTTCAAACGGCGCTTGTTGACGTGGTTGGCGGGGGCCGGTCCGGTCTGATCCGGCAACTCGCCCTTGAAGTAGTAGCGCTGCCAGGCCTCGCGCACGGCCTCGGGTTCCTGCTTCATCAGGCGGCGGTTGAACTCCTCCCGCTGCTTGAACCAGGCGTCGTACTGGGCGCGCAGATCGTCGTTGGACGACAGCGAGCGGGTCACCGGCTGGACCTGGGCCAGGACCTTGTCCTGCACCAGGGTGATGAAGCAGAACGGCTCGCCCCGTTCGAACCGCACGCGGCCCGGCCGGGTGAAGATCCAGTTCATCGTGAAGGGGAAGGGCAGCCAGTCGGTCTCGACCAGACCGGCCAGCGGCTGGATGCCATCCTTGACGTGGTTGGGCGGCCCGCCGGCCCACATCGAAAAGCCCGGCGGCGTGCGGAACAGGTAGCCGGGGTGGAAGGTGACGATGCCGCGCGAGAAGTGGCTCTTGGCGAAGTCGTGGAAGTCCGGATGGGGCTGGTCGGGCGTCAGGGTGATGCAGTCCTGGTGCGCCCCGCCGTTCCATTCGGCGGTGAAGCCGACCGGACAGAGGATTTCCCAGCCCGAGCTGTTGGCCATCGACAGCGGCAGGCAGCGATAGGGGTGCCGCTCGGCGAAGGCGTCCATCCACGCCCGCTGGGGCCGGCCCGGCACGATGTCGGGCGGACGCTGGCTGGTCGGGTAGCACTCCAGTTCCATGGCGGTCTCTCTGGATGGTCGTTGCAGATTCCTGTCGCGCGCCGGAAGCGGTTCCGCAAGGGGCGCGGTTTGGCTATGGCGAGGGGATGATGACGCGAAACGACCTCATGGCCTTCCTCGCCGCCCGGGGCATCGCCGCCACGACGGTGGACCATCCGGCCGTGTTCACGGTCGGCGAGGGCGATGCGATCAAGGCCGCCATGCCCGGCGGTCACACCAAAAACCTGTTCCTCAAGGACGCGAAGGGCCGGCTGTGGCTGATCTCGGCGCTCGGTGAGACGGCCATCGACCTCAAGCGCCTGCACACCGTGATCGGCTCGGCGCGGCTGTCGTTCGGCAGCCACCTGATGGCCGAGACGCTCGGGGTGACGCCGGGCTCGGTGACGGCCTTCGGTCTGATCAACGACAAGGACCACCGCGTGACCTTTGTGCTCGACGCAGCGCTGGCGGTCGCCGATC
>JBKJII010000234.1:0-9257 GCA_046598505.1 Caulobacter sp.
GACGTCGCCGTCCTTCCACAGGTCGACGGTGATCGTTTCGCCGGGGAACACCGGGCTTGAGAAGCGGACCTGGTGACTTTTGATCTTCGCCGGATCAAAGCCGCAGTATTCCTGAAGCACGGCCCGGCAGGTGATGCCGTAGGTGCACAGGCCATGCAGGATCGGGCGCGGGAAGCCCGCCGCCGCCGCGATCCTGGGGTCCGAATGCAGCGGATTGCGGTCGCCGCTGAGCCGGTAGATCAGCGCCTGGTCGGGGCGGGTTGCGATATCGACCGAGAGGTCCGGCGCGCGGCTCGGCGGCTCGTGCGGCTCAGGCGCACCCTCGGACGGGCCGCCGAAATTGCCGTCGCCACGGGCAAAGGTCGAGCCGGTCAGGGTGGCGATCTTGTCGCCCGTCTTCGCGTCGGTCAGCACCGTCTCGTTGTAGATCACCGCGCCCTTGTCGCCCTTGTCGAAGGCGCCGATCACCCGGCTGGTGGCCAGGATGCTGGCTTCCGTCGGCAGCGGCTTGTGGAATTCGACCTTCTGCTCGCCGTGCACCACCAGCAGGAAGTTGATGCCCATCTTGCCAATGCCGGGCCCCGCGCCCCAGGCGACGGTGGTCGCCATGGTCGGCACGGCCTTCAGCCCGCTCTCGTAGACGAACGGCAATTCGTCCGTATTCATCGGGTCCGAACCCATGCCGATGCCCAGCGCGTAGAGCATCGTGTCCTTGTCGTTCCAGGCGAACGGCTGCGCCTCGCTGGTGAGCGACAGAATCTCTGGGTAGGCGATAGGCATGGACGGCTCCCGGGGTTTTCTTCTTGTTCTGATTGAAGCGCGTTGTCCCCAGGGCGCGCAAGACGGGAGGTCGCATTGCCGGGTTCCATTTGATCGGCTAGAAGCGCCGGCTCATCTTCATCGCGGCCGGACCCCGCCCGCAGCTTCAAGAGTCTCGAATGGAACAGACCCAAGCCGCCATCGGCCCCGTCAGCGGCAACCTCCTTTTCTACTCGACGCCCGAGCCCCTGAGCACGGACGTCCACAGTGGCCTGGGCGTGCAGCGCATGGAGAAGCCGTTCGGCTTCGCCAAGGAAGCGCACGTCGTGCCGCTGACCGTCGCCGAGTTCACCTTCGCCTCGATCAGCTACCCGATCATCTTCGCCGGCCCGGAACGTCTGCCGCTGGCGGTGATGGGGATCAACCAGGGCGAAAACCTCTTCGTCAATGAAGACGGTTCGTTCGTCCCGGGCGGCTATGTGCCGGCCTACATCCGCCGCTACCCGTTCGTGCTGGCCTCGGACGAAGCGCAGCAGCGCATGGTCGTCTGCATCGAGCGCAACGCGACCATCTTCACGGACAAGAAGAAGGCCGACCTGCCGCTGTTCGAAAAGAACGGCGAACCCTCGGAATACACCCAGAACGCCATCAAGTTCTGCGAGGACTTCGAAGGCGAGCGCCGCCGCACCGACTCCTTCATCAAGCTGATGATCGAGATGGACCTGTTCGAGCAGCGTGAGTCGATCTTCAACATGCCCAAGGACGACGGTACGTTCGAACCGGTCAAGCTGGCCGAGTATTACGCTGTCTCGGAAGAGAAGCTGAACGCCCTGTCAGCCGAGAAGTTCGTCCAGCTGCGCGACAACGGCGCTCTGGAAAAGGTCTACAACCACATCACGTCGCTGATCGGCTGGGACCGCCTGGTCGCGCTGGCCAGCGACCGCGCCCTGCGCCGCTCGGGCGAAACGCCCGCCGGCTAAGCCACAAGGAACCGCGGCCGTCCCCCGGGGCGGCCGCGGACCCCCTGTCTCAACGGGCGAACACGCTCCGGGTCAGGCAGGAGAAGACGAGGCGCCCGGCCTCGTCGAGCAGATCATGCTGGGCGATGACAATACCCTTGTCCTCGCCCACCGGGTCCTTGCCCATCACGGTCATGCGTCCGCGCAACAGTTCGCCGACCGGCGGATTGCGCGCCCAGCGCAGCGCGTCCACGCCAAGTCTCTTGGTCTGGGGCCAGTCGGCGGAGGCATGCTCCTCAAGGCGCGACCAAAGGGCGAAGATCATCGCGTCCGGCGCGCCCCGGTCGACGCTCCAGCCCGGCGAAAAGCCGCGCACGAACGCCTCGAGCGCCGCGGCGTCGACCGCCACAGCGCCGAGGTTGACCACCTGGCCGATCGAGATGTCGTCAAAACTGGAAGGCATGGGGTCAGGGTTCCGCGGAGATTCGAATCAGCAGCTTGCCGTCGTGGTCGCCGCTGAACAGCCTCTTGACCGCTTCGGCGGCGTTTTCGAGTCCGTCAACCGCGTGGGCTTTCCATTTGATCTGCCCCTGCAGCACCCAGGGCGCAAGTTCGGCCAGGGCTTCGGCCGCCCGGGGAATGTAGTCGATGACAATGAAGCCCTTGATCATGATCCGCCGCATCAGCACCCGTGCGAAGTCGCTCGGCCCCGGCACGGCGCCCTCGGCATTGTAGGTGCTGATCATGCCGCACAGGGGCATGCGGCTGAAATTGTTCATCCGGGCGATGACGGCGTCCATGATCGCGCCGCCGACATTTTCGAAGTTGACGTCAATGCCGTTCGGGCAGAGGCGGTCGAGCGCCGCGCCGACATCCTCGTTCTTGTAGTCGATGGCCCCGTCGAACCCGAGGTCGCGGGTCAGCCAGGCGCATTTCTCAGGCCCGCCGGCGATGCCGATGACCCGCGCACCCTTCAGCTTCGCGATCTGCCCGGCGATCGAGCCAACCGCGCCCGCTGCGGCCGAGACCACGACCGTCTCCCCCGGCTGCGGCCGACCGATGTCGACCATGCCGAACCAGGCCGTCAGGCCGGTCGCGCCGAGCACGCTCATGTAGGCCGTCAGTGGCACGCCCGGCAGGCTCGGCACGGGATTGACCATGCCCTCATGGGCGATCGAATAGCTCTGCCAGCCGGAGAGGCCCGCGTTGACCACTGTGCCGACCGGGTAGCGGTCTGACCGGCTGACCTCGACCACGCCGATGGTCCCGCCGCGCATCACATCCCCGACCTCGACCGGCGGCAGATACTGGTCCTGATCGCTCATCCAGATGCGGTTGGTCGGGTCCAGCGAGAGATAGACGTTGCGGATCAGCAGCTCGCCGGGTTCCAGGTCTCGCAAGGGCCGCTCGACGAACTCAAGGTCGCCGGGCGCGATGTCGCCCACGGGCCGTTTTTTCAGAATCCACTGGCGATTGACCGGCATGTCGTTCCTCTCTGTGTCGGGCGCGATCATGGCGGTCGCGCCGCCGTTGTCGAGGCCCCCTTGTGGGCCATATAGCTGGTTCATGCGACTGATCACCCTTCTCGCCGTCCTGCTGGCCCTGACCGCCGTCCCCGCGTTCGCCGCGCCGGTGAACACGGGCCACATCGAGGCGGAGCTGGTCGCCCAGGAGGCCGCTGTGCCGGGCGGGACGGTCTATGTCGCCGTACGGCAGAAGATCGCCGACGGCTGGCATACCTACTGGCGCAACGCCGGCGACGCGGGCAACGCGACGAAGCTGGGCTGGACCTTGCCGGCCGGCTGGAAGGCCGGTGAGATCGTCTGGCCGACGCCGAAGTTGCTGCTGGAAGGCGCGGCGCCGAATCAGCTGGGCGTCTACGCCTACGAAGGCGAGGTGCTGCTGGCGACGCCCATCGAGGTTCCGGCCTCGGCGACGCCCGGACAGACCGTGACGCTGAAGGTCGCCGTCAGCTTTCTCGTCTGCGCCGAGATCTGCATTCCGGAAGACGCGCTGCTGACGCTCGACCTGCCGGTCGTCGCCGGGCCGCCTCAGCCGGACAGGGTCTGGGGGCCGCGTATCGCCGAGGCTTTGGCCGCAGCGCCCAAGCCGGCCGGTCTGACGGCGACCTTCACGCGCACAGGGCCGATGCTGGCCATCGCCGTCACCGGCCCGCCCCTGAAGGGCGCGGACATGGCGAGCGCGGTGTTCTTCCCGTTCAGCGGCACGGTCATCAAGCACGGCGCGCCCCCCTCTATCGAACGCGGCCCGGACGGCCTGACGCTGACCATCCCGGCCGGATATGACTTCACCGAGGGACAGCCGCCGAAAGTCCTGGAGGGTGTTCTGGCGCTGGGCGACCGTTCGTTCGAGATCAGCGCCGAGGCCGGGCCGCCGGCCCCGGGCGCCTCGGGTCTAGGTCCGCCGCCGTCGCGGATGGGGACGACCACGCTGGGTCTCGCGGGCGCGCTGGTGTTCGCCTTTCTGGGCGGACTGATCCTCAACCTGATGCCCTGCGTCTTCCCCGTGCTGTCCATGAAAGCCGCGGCGCTGGCCGGTCACGCCCATGAGCACAAGGCGGCGCGCGCGCAGGGGCTCGCCTATCTGGCCGGGGTGCTGGCGACGTTCCTGCTGCTCGCCGGGGCGCTGATCGCGCTGAAGGCCGCCGGCGCGGCGATCGGCTGGGGCTTCCAACTGCAGTCGCCTGCGGCCGTGGCAAGTCTGGCGACGATCATGCTGCTGGTGGCGTTGAACCTGTCGGGCGTGTTCGAGGCCGCGACCTCCCTGCAGGGCGCCGGCGGCGGGCTGGGCTCAAAACAGGGCCTCGCCGGCAGCTTCTTGACCGGGGTGCTGGCCGTGGTCGTCGCCGCGCCCTGCACCGCGCCGTTCATGGCCTCGGCCATGGGCTATGCCCTGACCCAGAGCGCAGCGGTCTCGTTGCTGGTGTTCGGGTCGCTCGGACTGGGTCTGGCCGCGCCGTTCGTGGCGCTGTCGTTCGCCCCGGCGCTGCTGCGGCTGATGCCCAGGCCAGGGGCCTGGATGGAAACCCTGCGCCACGGGCTGGCCTTCCCGATGTATGCGGCGGTCGCCTGGCTGGTCTGGGTGCTGGCGCAGCAGACGGGCCCGATCGGCCTGGCCAACGCCCTGGCCGCCGGGGTGCTGGCCGCCTTCGCCGCATGGCTGTTCGGGCTGGCCCAGCGCCGGGAGAAGGCGCCGGTGGTGCGGACGCTGGCCGCGCTCGTGTTCCTCGGCGCCCTGGCGCTGATCGTCGTGCTGGCGATGGAGAAGCCGCAGTCGAGCGCGCCATCGGAAGCCGGGATCGACGCCGCCGCGACAACGCCTTACGAGCCCTGGAGTCCCGAACGCCTCGCCGCCCTGCGCGCCGAGGGCCGGCCTGTGTTCGTCAACTTCACGGCGGCCTGGTGCGTGACCTGCCAGGTCAACGAGACGTCCTCGCTTCAGACGCAGATGGTGGCCGACGCCCTCAAGCGCACCAACGCCGTCTATCTGAAGGCTGACTGGACCAACCGCGATGCGACCATCGCCGCGGCGCTGGCCGAGCATGGCCGGGCCGGGGTGCCACTGTATCTGGTCTATGGGGCCGACGGGTCGGAGGCCGTGGTCCTGCCGCAACTGCTGACCGCCGGGATGGTGGCGAGCGCGCTGGACAAGGCGGCGAAGCGGTAGGCCCTCCCCACGCAACCCGATGACGAGACAGGGGATGTAGCGTCAGGTCCCGCTGGTCGCGGTCGGCGGGGTGGTGATCACCTCGATGTTGTCGCGCAGCAGCCAGAACATCTCCTTCAGCGCCATGTCGCGACTGCGCTGGTCGGAGGCCGCCTGCACCTCCTTCAGGCGGACGGGCAGGTCCTGCGAGATGCCGCGCAGGATGCACTTGAGGTCACCATCCGTGCCGCGCGCCTTGAGCAGCAGGTGGGCCTGCATGTCGAGCTTCGACAGTTCTTCGATCTGGGTGGCGAAGGCGTCGAGGCCGGGCAGGGCGCCTTCCTTCCCCTTCCAGGCGTCGACGGCCGCCTTCAGGGCGTCGGCTCGTTTGACGATGTCGACGAACAGCGGCTCCTGGGCCACCGAGGACGGCGGGGCGGAGACGGCCACGGCCGGCGTGGTCACGGCCGCACCGGGCGCGGCGGAGGCCATCCAGAGGGTGGCGGCAAGGGCGACGGCGTCACAGGACATGGAGCGTCCCTCGATGAATGGGCGTTTGCCCTCTGGTAAGCCCAACATGGTAAACGGCGTGTTGCCGCCGGAGCCCTCATGACCGATCTCGCCGCCGCCTGGACTGCTTTCGAAGCCGCCGCCCGCAAGGATGGAGCGGCCCGAATCGTCGATCATTTCGCCGCCGAACCGGATCGTCTGGACCGGATGGTCGTCGAGGCCTGCGGCCTGCGGCTGGACCTGAGCAAGCAGCCGTGGAGCGGCGCGGGGCTCAACGCGGCGCTGGATCTGGCCGCCGCCGCCGGGGTCGAGGCCGCGCGGGACCGGCTGTTCGCCGGCGAGGCGGTCAATGTCACCGAGGGCCGCGCCGCCCTGCATATGGCGCTGCGCGCGCCGGACGGGGCGGACTTCCGCGCCGCCGGAAAGCCGGTGTCCGGCGATGTTGAGGCTGTGCGCGCGCGGATGAAGACCTTCGCCAAGGCCGTGCGGTCGGGCGAGATCACCGGCGCCACGGGCCGCCCGTTCACCACCATCGTCCATATCGGCATCGGTGGCTCCGACCTCGGACCGCGCTTCGTCTGGCGCGCCTTGAAGCGGCTGGAGCCCGACATCGCCCTGCGGTTCGTCGGCAACGTCGACCCGTCCGACCTCGCCCAGGCCATGGCCGGGTTGAACCCGGAAACCACCCTGGTCTTGATCGTCTCCAAGACCTTCACCACCCAGGAGACCATGGCCAACGCCTCGGCCGCCCGCGGCTGGCTGCACGCCTTCCTCGGGCCGGACGGCGACGCCAACCTGGCCGCCGCCTCGACCAACCTCGCGGCCTGCGCGGCGTTCGGCATCCCGCCGGAGCGCGTGTTCGGCTTCGAGGACTGGGTCGGCGGGCGCTATTCGGTGATGTCGGCGGTGGGGCTTTCCTGCGCCATCGCCCTGGGCTGGGACCGGTTCGAGGCGCTGATGGCGGGCGCGGCGGCCATGGACGATCACTTCCGCACCGCGCCGCTGGCCGCCAACGCCCCGGTGCTGCTGGCGCTGGCCCATGTGTTCAACCGCAACGGCCTGAACCGGCCCGTGCGGGTGGTCGAGCCCTATGCCGACCGGCTGGGCCTGCTGGCCAGCTACCTGCAGCAGCTGGAGATGGAGTCCAACGGCAAGCGGGTGACCCTGTCCGGCGCGCCCGTCGCCCACGCCACCGCGACGGCTGTGTTCGGCAACGCCGGCACCAACGACCAGCACGCCTTCTTCCAGATGCTGCATCAGGGGACCGACGTCATCCCGGTGGACTTCGTGGCCGTGGCCCAGGCGGAGGAGGGGCCCAAACCCCAGCAGGCGATCCTGCTGGCCAACGCCATCGCCCAGGCCGAGGCGCTGATGACCGGCTCGGCCAACGCCGGCGAGCCGCATCGCGACTTCCCGGGTAACCGGCCGTCGAGCTTCATCCTGATGGATCGCCTGTCGCCCAAGACGCTCGGGGCTCTGATCGTCCTCTATGAACACAAGGTCTTCGTCGAGGGGGTGCTGTGGGACATCGACAGCTTCGACCAGTGGGGCGTCGAGCTCGGCAAGACCCTGGCGACGGCCGTTCTGGGTGAACTGCAGGGCGGGGCGGCGGGCGCGCATGATCCGGGCACGGCAGCGCTGATTGAACGGTTGAAACGCTAGCGACCCAACATCGCCATCCTCGGGCTTGTCCCGAGGACCCCTCTCGCCGCGTTCCGGCAGCATCACGCTGGAGCGCCATACGGGCGACTGAGCGAGGGGTCCTCGCCACAAGGGCGAGGACGACGGGGATTGTTGGTCGGCGCCCGCTAGCTCTTCCGCAAGAGTTCCACTATAGACCCGCCCCGATGACCCGCGATGCGCACCACCATCATGCCTGCCACGCCATCCCTCGCGGGACGGAACGGGTAAGCGCGGCCTGAGGCCAGCGCTCCACCCCTCCGGCCCCGCCCGACGCGGATGGGGCTGAGACCAGCTCCATCCGGCCCGACCGACCCGATGAGAGCTCGATATGACCGACCAGCCTTTCCGCCCTGAAGCCCGCGCGCCGCGCGGTTTTGCCGACAAGCGCGCCGCGACCCTGCGCGCCGAGCGGCGGATCGTCGAGAAGGTCTCGGGCGTCTACGAACAGTGGGGTTTCGAGCCGCTGGACACCGGGGCCTTCGAATACGCTGACGCGCTGGGCAAGTTCCTGCCCGACAGCGACCGGCCGAACGAGGGCGTTTTCGCGCTGCAGGACGATGACGAGCAGTGGATGGCCCTGCGCTACGACCTGACCGCGCCCCTGGCCCGCTTCGCGGCGCAGAACTGGGAGACCCTGCCCAAGCCCTATCGCCGCTACGCCTTCGGGCCGGTCTGGCGCAACGAGAAGCCGGGACCGGGCCGGTTCCGCGAATTCATCCAGTGCGACGCCGACACGGTCGGTTCGGCCCGGCCGGAGGCGGATGCCGAGATCATCGCCCTGGCCGTCGCGGGCCTCGAAGCCGCCGGCCTGCCGCGCGGCACGGCGGTGATGAAGATCAACAATCGCAAGCTTCTGGACGGCGTCCTCGATGGCACGGGCGTCACCGATGCCGGGCAGAAGCTCGCTGTCCTGCGGGCGATGGACAAGCTGGACCGTCTCGGCATCGACGGTGTGACCCTACTCCTCGGCGAAGGTCGCCTCGATGAATCCGGGGCCTTCACAAAGGGCGCGGGCCTTTCGGGCGCGGCGATCGACGATGTGCTGAGCTACCTTCAGGCGCCGGCAATTTCCCGATCCGGGTTCCTGGACTGGCTTTCAGACACGGCGCGCGCTGTCGGCGGGCAGGAAGGCCTTGAAGAGCTGGCCAAGATCGATACGGCCCTGAAGGGATTGGGCATCAGCGACGAGCAGGCTGTGTTCGATCCCTCTATCGTCCGCGGCCTGGAGTACTACACCGGCGCTGTGTTCGAGGCCGAGCTGCTGCTGGAGACCACCGACGAGAAGGGACAGCCGATGCGCTTCGGCTCGATCGGCGGGGGTGGACGCTACGACGATCTGGTGGCGCGCTTCACGGGCGAGCGGACCCCGGCGACGGGCTTCTCGTTCGGCGTGTCACGGCTGGCGGCGGCGCTCAGGGCGGCGGGCCGCGACGAGGCCGGCGAGAACCGCGGGCCGGTGGTGATCATCGCCTTCGACCAGGCCCGGATGGCCGACTATTTCGCGGTCGCCGGCGAACTGCGCGCCGGTGGCATCGCCGCCGAGGTCTATCTCGGAACGTCCGGCATGCGGCCGCAGATGAAGTACGCCGACCGCCGCATGGCGCCGGCGGCCGTGATCATCGGCGAGGACGAGTTCACGGCCGGGACGGTGACCATCAAGGATCTCGACCTTGGCCGGGA
>JBKJII010000243.1:0-1342 GCA_046598505.1 Caulobacter sp.
GATCAGCAGCACCAGCATCACGTCCACCAGGGGCGTGACGTTGATCTCGCTGAGGGCGCCGCGCCGGCCGCGGCCGCGTCGCTGCCGCCGCTTGCCGACAGCGCCGAAGGCGTCGGTGGACGAGAGGGCCATGGCTCAGATCTTCTCCGCCAGGCGGCGCTGGATGGCCGTCGACAGGTCGTCGGCGAAGCCTTCCAGCCGGGCGGCGAACTTGCCGGCGTCGGTCGAGAACTTGTTGTAGGCGATGTAGGCCGGGATGGCGGCGGCCAGGCCGATAGCCGTGGCGAACAGGGCTTCGGCGATCGCCGGGGCGACGACCGCCAGCGAGGTGTTCTTCTCGATCGCGATGTTCTGGAAGGCGTGCATGATACCCCAGACCGTGCCGAACAGGCCGATGAACGGCGAGGCGGTGGCGACGATGGCCAGGCTGCCCAGGCCGTCCTCGACCTTCTGGCTCTCGCGGGCGATGTTGCTGTCGAGCACCCGGTCGATGCGCTGGATCAGCAGGGCGGTCTGGGTGTCGCCGATGGCCCCGCGCGACCGGGCTTCCTTCCATTCGCGCAGGGCGGCGTTGAGCAGCTTGGGCAGCGGATGCTTGGAGCCCGCCGACTCCTGGCCGACCTCCTCGAGGGGCCGGCCACCCCCGACCTTGTCCTCGAACCGGTTGGCCTCGGCGTTCAGCGCTCCGAAACGGAACACCTTGTCGATAATAACCGCCCACGACCACAGCGAGGCCAGCGCGAGGCCGACCATCACCAGCTTCACCACCCAGTCCGCGTTGGACCAAAGGGTGACAATGGAAAATGTGTCGGCCGAGATCGTCTGCGCATCCATGCGGTCGCATCCCCAGGTCAAGGTTGGCCGCAATTCAGTGGTGCGGCTTTGGTGAAAGTATGGCGCAGGCCTTAACGGCCCTTAACCCTCATCCTTGCAAAACCAGGGCCGCAGCGCATCCACAAGTCCCGCCGGCGGTTTGCGTGGTTTTCCGTCGAGACTGATGCAGGCGGCCGACACCTGGGCCTGGACGATCAGCTCCTCGCCCCGGGTGATGCGCTGGGTGATGCTGAGCCGGGCGCCCCTTGCGGCGTCGTAAGTGGTGCGCACCTGCAAGGCGTCGTCGATCCTGGCCGGCCGCTTGAAGTCGATCTCCATCCGCGTGACCACAAAGGCCGCAGGATCATGCCGCTCCAGAAGGTCGGTATGCGACACGCCCGCCAGTCGCAGAAAGTCGCTCCGCCCGCGCTCGAAATAACGGACATAGTTGGCGTGATAGACCAGCCCGCTGAAGTCGGTGTCCTCGTAGTAGATGCGCACCGGCAGAATGTGCTCGCGCCCTTCGAAG
>JBKJII010000364.1:0-2213 GCA_046598505.1 Caulobacter sp.
CATCCAGCCCTGCCACCATGCTGACAGCCCCTGGCAGGGGCAACGGCTATCACCCCTCGCGACCGTTCACAGTCCCGAGAGACGACCATGCAGGCCCCGGATATCCACGACGGCCGCGCCGATTTCGACTTCCTCGTCGGCCGCTGGTCGATCCGCCACCGCCGGCTGAACGCGCGCCTCGCGGGCTGCGCGGACTGGACCGAATTCGACGGGACCTGCGTGATGCGCAAGACCATGGGCGGCCTGGGCAACATGGACGACAACCAGGTCGACCTGCCGGAAGGGGCTTACACGGCCGTCACCCTGCGCCGGTTCGACCCGGTCCTGCGCCGCTGGTCGATCTGGTGGCTCGACAGCCGCCACCCGGACATCGACCCGCCGGTCCACGGCCGGTTCGAGAACGGCGAGGGCGTGTTCCTCGGCGACGAGGTCTTCCAGGGCAAACCGATCAAGGTCCGCTTCCTCTGGACAGCCATCACCCCCACCACCTGCGAATGGCGCCAGGCCTTCTCGGACGACGGCGGCGCGACGTGGGAGACCAACTGGGAGATGTGGTTCACGCGGGTGGAGTGACGCTCCCCCCACCCCGCTCATCCTCGCGAAAGCGAGGACCCAGGTTTACGTCCGGTGCACGCACGCCAAGGGAAGTCAGGCTCCGGTCAGGCCGCCGCTACGGCGTGAAGAGGCTGGTCCGGCTCGAGGCCTTCGACACCCGCGACGACACCTTCCGCCGCGAACGACAGATGAAGGTCTGGCGCCGGGCCTGGAAGATCGACCTGATCGAGAAAACCAATCCCGGATGGCGCGACCTGTATCCGGAGATCTGCTGAGCGCCAGACACCCCCTGGGGTGAGTGCACCGGCCGCAAACCTGGGTCCTCGCTTCCGCGAGGATGAGCGGGAAGGGGGGGACAAGGTCACCAGCCCGCCAGCAGTTTGCGCGAGGGGCAAAGGTCGGACACGGGTGGAGAACGGACCTCGATGATCCCGACGTTCACTGCCTTGCGATGGTCCCCGCGCGCCGTCGCACCACCTCAATCCGGTCGGCGGCCGAGAGGTCCATTCCCGCCGCGGCGCGGTATTTGACCAGGGCTTGATCGCGCTTCCCCTGCGCCTCTAGCGCCCGCCCCCAGGCCAGATGAAGCCTGCCCCAGCGAGGTGCGCGTTCGGCGGCGGCGGCGTATTTGCGGACGGCTCCGCCCGGATCGCCCCGGGTCAGCAGTACGTCGCCCCACCCCTTCAACGGGTCGGCCCAGTTTGGGGCCCGTCGATGGGCTTCGCGGAAGTCGGCCATGGCCCCTTCCTGTTCGCCACGGGCGAGACGGGCCAGGCCCCGTTCTTCGTGCGCGAAGGGCAGTGAGGGAGCCTGACGCATGGCCTCATTGAACCAGCGATCCGCCCCCGCGCGGTCGCCGGCGACCTCCGCCACCACCGCGCGGGCGATGACGCAGCGATAGCAGTCCGTGGGCGTTCCGGCGATGACGAGGCCGGCGCGGTGCGCATCACCAAGACGCGCCAAGGCTATGGCCAGGTCAGGATAGCCCTGCACTCTGAACGCGACACGCAGTTCCGGCGGGATTGCGTCGCGATCAAGGGAGGTCAACGATCGAACCACTTCGTCCCACTCGCCGGCGAGGGACGCTGCGTGGGCAGCGTCCAGACCGTAGACGAAGGCGGGGGCTCCGGGAGGCTTGGTTGCCAAGGTCGCACGAGAGGCGACGGTATCGTGGGCGCCGGCCTGCGCCATGGCGAGCTGGTAAATGCCATCATAGTCGCCGGGATTTGCGGTCAGGCGCTCCTTCGTGCCCGCCGCCACGCTCGGGTAGTCGCCGATGAACAAATTAGCTTGGCCCAGCGCCGAGCTCATCGAAAAAGACCGTATATCGGGGCGCATGAAGCGCCGGCCGAAGCGGGTTCCGGTTCGATAGGCTTCCAGATAGGCAAGATAGGCCGCCTCGTCATGACCCATAATGAGTAGAGAGTCGGCGCGGTTGCGGTAGGAAAGGTTGAACTTTGGATCCAGGGCGATGGCCGTATCGCAAACGCGGACAGAGCCCTGAAAATCGCCACGCTCCTGGAAGGCACCGCTCAGGCCAGCATAGGCCCAGAGACGGTCGATCTGGTCGTCGGAGTGGGTCAGGGCTTCAAGCGCCGCTATCGCGGCAGCGTTCTTTTCCGGCGTGTCGGCGTGCTGTCGAAGCCAGAGCGCGTAAC
>JBKJII010000046.1:0-1193 GCA_046598505.1 Caulobacter sp.
CAGCAGCAGCACGTCAGGGCCGCGGACATTTTCGGCCCGAATGGTCGCCGCATGAATGAAGATGTCCGGGCTTGGCGCTGTTCCCGCCGCCAGACGGAGCGTGCCCTCGATGTGGACATAGACGCCATCGCCGAGCTCGCGGATCAGTCGCCTGCCGACGGCGTGTCGGGCGTACATATGCGGCGAGTTCTGGGCCGACATTTCGACCAGCTCCCCATCGATCAGCTCGACCTTCGCATCCGGGTCGAGGGCGCCGACGCGCATCATCTCGAAGACGTCGTCGAGGGTGAATTTCGAGACTTCCTCTTCAACCCCGGTGGCGATGCCGGCCGCGACCAGTCGCGCCGTGTCCTCGGTCGAGAACACGTGCCTGGGCAGGTCGTCATTTGATACAACCGGAGATTTCATAATTGAAGAATACCACCAAATTGCATGGTGTCCAGCGTCGAACGCAATACGGCCGGACGGTCCGCCGCGGCGCTTGCGTGACCCGATCGTAATCCCTCATCCGGCCTGCTCCGCAGACCACCTTCTCCCTCCGGGAGAAGGAAGTTACGCAGCCTGCTCATACCCCAGCTGCTTGTTCAGCTTTTCCAGCAGCTCGATGGCGGATTCGGCGATCACCGTGCCCGGCGGGAAGATGGCGGCGACGCCGGCGTCCTTGAGGGCCGGCCAGTCCTGCTGCGGGATCACACCGCCGATGACGGCCATGATGTCCGGGCGACCCTGTTTGCCCAGTTCGGCGATCAAGTCCGGGGCGAGGGTCAGGTGTCCGGCGGCCAGAGAGCTGGCGCCGACCACATGGACGTCGTTCTCCACCGCCTGGCGGGCGGCCTCGGCGGGGGTCTGGAACAGCGGGCCGATGTCCACGTCGAAGCCCAGGTCGGCGAAGGCCGTGGCGATGACCTTCTGGCCGCGGTCGTGGCCGTCCTGGCCCATCTTGGCGATCAGGATGCGCGGGCGACGGCCGTCGGCCTGTTCGAAGGCCTCGACCATGGCCTTGGCGCGGGCCACCAGGACGTTGGAGCCGGCTTCCGACACATAGACCCCCGTGATCGATTTGATCTCCGCCCGGTGCCGGCCGAAGACCTTTTCCAGGGCATAGCTGATCTCGCCGACAGTGGCCTTGGCGCGGCCGGCGTTGACGGCCAGCTCCAGCAGATTGCCGTCGGCGCGGGCCCCGGCCTCCAGCG
>JBKJII010000200.1:0-5824 GCA_046598505.1 Caulobacter sp.
GGTCAGGACCCCTTCGAGGCCGTAGCCGACCTCGAAGGGGTCCTGACCGACGCCCTGTCCAGCGTGATCATCCAGAGCGCAGTCCTGCCGAAGTTCAAGGCCGGCGACATGGAAGGCGGCGTCGTCGCGGGCACGGATGCGCTGGTCCAGCAACTCAGCCTGCCCGACGATCAGGCCCGCGCCAACGCGACAGCCGCGACGGCCAAAGCCCGAGACCACAAGAGCGGTCCGCCGCTTCCCTTCATCATCTTCCTCATTGTGTTCTGGGTGATCATCGCCAGCCTGCGCGGCCGGCGGCGCGGCGGCCTCGCCTCGGCCCTGCCCTGGATCATCCTCGGCGGCATGGGCGGTGGACGCGGCGGTGGTGGCGGCGGCTGGAGTGGAGGCGGCGGTGGCGGCTTCTCCGGCGGCGGGGGATCATTCGGCGGCGGCGGCTCTTCGGGAGGCTGGTAGAATGGCGATGACCGAAAACGATCATGATCGCATCGCCGCGGCCGTCGCGGCGGCTGAGACGAAGACAGCCGGCGAGATCTACTGCGTGCTGGCCCCTGCGGTGTCGGACTACCGCGAGACCCCGCTGGCCTGGGCCACGGGCGCGGCGCTGATCATCCCGGCGGGCGCCCTGCTGCTCGGCTTCCAGCCCCAGAGCCTGACCCGGCTGTTCGGCGGCTGGACTGTCAGCCATTCAGCGGCGACCGACGCGACCATTCTGGCGGCCCTGACCACCTATGTGGCCCTGCAGGCGGCGGTGTTCATCATCGCGGCGCTGTTCGTGGCCATTCCGCCGGTGCGCCGCGCCCTGACGCCCGCCAGCCTGAAGGCGGAACGCGTGCATCGCGCGGCCATGGAGCAGTTTCTCAGCCACGGCCTGCACGCCACTCGCGACCGCACCGGCGTCTTGCTGTTCGCCTCACTGGCCGAACGGCGGGCCGAGGTCGTGGCCGACGAGGGCATCTTCAAGGTCACCGATCCGGCGGTGTGGGACGAAGTGGTCGCCCTGCTGATCGCCGGCCTGAAGAAACGCAAGACGGCCGACGGCTTCGTCGCCGCGGTGGAGCTGTCGGGCCGCATCCTCGCCGCCCACGTCCCGCCCGGCGCCGACAACCCCAACGAGTTGCCCGACCGGCTGGTCGAGCTGCCCGGTCCGGGCAAGGCGTGATCCCGTGGGAGCATCTGGCTTCCGCAGTCGTTCCCGGCGACGGCGGCGAACTGCGTCTGATGCGGCGCGGGACCGAATACTCGATCATGGCCGGGTCCATCGAGCTGATGAACAGTCGGCTCAGCGGGTCCGAGGAAGCGCTGGCGACGCTGGCCCATGAGCGGCTGGCTAGGGTTGCGGCGCCCCGTATCCTGATCGGCGGGCTGGGCATGGGCTTCACCCTGCGCGCGGCGCTGGGCGTGTTCGGACCGAAGGCCGAAATCGTCGTGGCCGAGCTCGTGCCCGCCGTCATCGCCTGGGCGCGCGGCCCGCTGGCCGGGCTCTATGGCGACAGTCTGTCCGACCCGCGCGGCGCGATCCGCGAGGGCGATGTCGCGGCAATGATCGCCGAGGGCGGTTGGGACGCCATCCTGCTCGATGTCGACAACGGCCCCCAGGGCCTGAGCCGCGCCGGCAATGACGGGCTCTACAGCTTCGGCGGCCTGGGCGTCACGAAGGCGGCGCTGAAACCCGGTGGCGTGCTCGGCGTCTGGTCGTCGTCATCCGACCACGGCTTCACCAACCGCCTGAAGCGGGCCGGGTATGCCGTCGAGGAGATCGGTGTCCGCGCCCATCGTGGTCGCGGCGCGCGACATACGATCTGGATGGCGACCAAATCATAACTGTCATCCCGGCCGCAGCGCGAAGCGCGGAGGGCCGGGACCCAGATTCTTCTTCACTCACCGCGCCCTTGATTCAATCTGGGTCCCGGATCGCCCCTTCGGGCCGTCCGGGATGACAGTGAGGAACGGCTTTCACGCGTAGGGCTTTGTGGCAGAGTAGAGGGATGACCGGCTCCATCGATCCCACCCGCCCGCAGTTCGACGCCTTCAAGGGCCTGCCCCGCGACGAACCGATCCACATGCTCAACCTGGTCCGGCTGAGGCCGCTGGCCGACTATCCGGCGGATCATCCCAACCACGGCAAGGCCATGACCGGCCTTGACGCCTACCGCGCGTACGGCCGCGACAGCGCCGAGGTGTTCAGGCGCGTCGGTGGGCGGCAGGTCTGGGCAGGGCGACCCGATGTCGTGCTCACCGGCCCCACAGAGGAGCGCTGGGACCTCGCCTTCATCGCCGAATATCCCGGCGGCGGCGCCTTCCTGGCCATGGTCACCGACCCCGGCTACCGCGAACACGTCAAACACCGACAGGCCGCCGTCGAGGACAGCCGCCTGATCCGCATGGACCCGATCGCGGATCTCGGCGAGGGGTTCGGGGAGTAAAATCCTCCCCGTCGGAGAGGTGGCTCGCCGTCAGGCGAGACGGAGGGGGTCGCCCGGAACGCCGGCAGAAATCTGAGCGGACCCCCTCAGTCGGCCTCGCCGACAGCTCTCCCGATGGGGAGCATCAAGTCGCCGCATCCAGCCGGCTGATCACCCGCGTCTTGCCCCAGTGATCAGACACCGTGTTGCGGAAATAGACCGGCCGTTCAGTGAGCGCCTCGGTCTCCAGCCACAGCCGCTTGAGATGGCGGATCTTGCCCGCCGCCCGGTCGTCCTCGTAGGGCATGCGACCGTGCAGGACGTGGAAGTTGTTGATGAACTGCATGTCGCCGGGCTGGAAGTCCATGAACACGCTGTAGCGGCCACTCTCCGAGGCCTCGAGAATCCAGGCCAGCGCCTCTCGGGCCAGGGGCGTCAGGCGCGGCGCGTCGGGATGTCGCTGTGAGGCGTGGATGTAAGGCGCGATCAGCCGCACGAACAGTCGGCCGTTCATCTCGCTGAACACTGGCAGGCCATACCAGCCCGGCCGGCCCGGACCCTGCTCGCCACGAGCATCGAAGGGCTGCGGCTTGTAGAGCTCGGCCGCCAGATCGGGCCGCTCCCGCACCAGGGCGTTGTGGATGGCGACCGAGTTACACACTGCCGACAGCCCGCCGGAGACGCCGGTCTGCAGGCACATCAGGCCGACGAGGTCCGAGCCGTCGCAGTGGAAATCGAGCCCGATCAGCCCCAGCTCGTTGCCCCGCGCGGTGGGGTCGTCCGGCCGCTTGCCCTGATCAGTGACGTCGCCCAGCAGGTGGCCATACTTGTTCTGCGGCCAGGGCTGGCCCAGATGCGCGCCGATGCCCCAGTAGGCCAGGCACATGTCGTCATTGCTGTAGCGCGCGCGCGGCAGCCCGCGCATCCGCACGAAACCCCGCCCGTTGATCAGGGTCTGCTCGATGGCCTCCAGCCGCGTGCCGAGGGTCGGCAGCGGGAACTGGTCCTTGCCGATCGCCAGCAGATCGTCTGACACCGACCGGGCATGGACCAGCGCCGCGTCGATCTCCGCGATCTCCGTCCCGGTCAGGATTTCGGTCCAGACTGTCGGGTCGGCGACCTGATCGGCGGTCCATTCGCAGTCGGTTTCGAGAACGGTCGGGGTCATCGCGTTCACTCCGCCGCCATGGCCATGGGCGCGGCCTGCGCCCCGCGCACCAGCCGTCCCGGCAGGGCGCCGGTGGGTTCCCCGTCGCGATAGGTGATCTCCCCGGCGACGATGGTGGCGACATAGCCGTCCGCCCGCTGCACCAGCCGCCGCCCGCCGGCCGGCAGGTCGTAGGCCACGCTGGGCGCATGCAGGGTCAGGCCGTCGTAGTCGATGACGTTCACATCCGCCCGCAGGCCGACGGTGATCTCGCCCCGGTCGAACAGACCCACGGCCTGGGCCGTATCCCGCGTCTGCATGCGGATGACCGCCTCCAGGGTCAGCTTGGGGCCCCGCGTTCGGTCGCGGGTCCAGTGGGTCAGGTTGGAGGTCGGAAAGCTGCCGTCGCAAATCATGCCGACATGGGCCCCGCCGTCCGACAGACCCGGCACCGTGTCCCGGTGGCTGAGCATGGCGAAGCTGGGGTCCAGCGAGCCGTCGGCGTAGTTGAGGAACGGGTGGTAGAGCATGCCCCGCCCGCCGTTCGACAGCATGTGATCCAGCGCCACCTCGTCCGGCCACAGGCCCCGGCCGGCGGCCAGCGCCTGGACCGTGTGGTCCTGCGTCGGCTCGTAGTCGGGCTGCTCGGACATCAGGAACATGTTGTCCCAGGCTCGCAGCGCACTGCCCGCGAACGGCCCCCTGGGATCAACCGCCTCGCTCAGCAGCCGCGCGCGGAAGGCCGGGTCGCTGAGGTGCGAAACCCGCTCGGCAAGCGGCAGATGGGCGATCTCCTTGTAAGTCGTGTGCTGGCTGAACGGGTTGAGCGTCAGCTCCAGCCCGAACAGCACGCCCACCGGCCGGCCGGCGACCTGGGCCTTCATCGGCAGGCCGGCGTCGACCGCGTCGGTCAGGGCGCCCAGCAGGATCTTCCAGCCGTCTTTGCCCCGCGCGCTCTGGGCCAGGGAGAAGCTCAGCGGCCGGCCGGACGCCTCCACCAGACGGCGGAACATGGCGAACTCTTCCGCCGGGTCCTGGAAGTCCGAGACGAACTGCAGCACCCCCTTGCCGGCGGCCTTCAGCGCCATGGCGATGCCGGTCAGCTCATCCTCGCCGGCCGTCAGGGTCGGGGTCGGCTGGCCGTCGCTGGTGCGGTGGTTCAGCGTGCGCGAGGCGGAAAAGCCCAGCGCCCCGGCCTCAACCGCGCCTTTGGCGATAACGGCCATGGCAGCGATGTCTTCGGTCGTCGCCGGCTCACGATTGGCGCCGCGCTCGCCCATCACGAACACCCGCAGCGCCGCGTGGGGCAGCTGAGCGGCGATATCGATGTCAAACCGGCGCGCACCCACAGCGTCGAGGTACTGCGGGAAGCTCTCCCAGTTCCACGGCAGGCCCTGGGTCAGCACGGGGAAGGGGATGTCCTCGACGCCTTCCATCAACCGGATCAGCCGGTCGTGGTCCTGGGGCTTGCAGGGCGCGAAGCCGACGCCGCAGTTGCCCATCACCGCCGTGGTCACCCCGTGCCACGACGAGGGTTGCAACCGCTCGTCCCAGGTCACCTGGCCGTCGTAGTGGGTGTGGATGTCGACGAAGCCCGGGGTAACGACCCTGCCCGTCGCGTCGATCTCCTCGCGGCCCGCCGGCAGGTCCGGGCCGACGGCGGCGATCAGGCCGTTCCGGACGCCCACATCGGCGACAAAGGCCGGCGCGCCCGAGCCGTCGATGACCGTTCCGCCGCGAATGACGATGTCGAATGCCCGCTCGGCCATGGTTTCCATCCCTTATCGTTGATCAGGATGGTCGGACCGGGTGACGCGGACGTCAAGCGTTCGGTCTATTTCAACTCAATTCCGGCAATCCGGCGGCAGCGGTCCGCAGAACAGCCTGGCGGATTGGCGACGGCGTCCTTCACGTAGAGGATGGCCAGCGGCCGACCGGTCGCCTTGGCGCTGACCGCCAGACGGAGCACCGGATCGGTCAGGGGTCCCATGGCCTCGATGGCGAAGTCACGCGGGCCGCCGTCGCTGCTGCCCGCCGGCCCGGCTCCACCGGACTGCGCCGTACAGTGAATGACCACGCGGTCCCTGAAGGCCGCGACCGAGGCCACCGAACAATCGGTCCAGGCCCCGCCGTCAGGCGCATCCGCCGCCACGGCCGCGCCGCCCAGGCTCCCGCACAGAAGCAGTGCCGTCAGAATGGTTCTCATGGTGTCCTCCCCGTCCGAGGGGACCACAGAGCCCGCGTCGCGCCAAGCCCGCTCGCCGGTTTACGCGCG
>JBKJII010000390.1:0-6336 GCA_046598505.1 Caulobacter sp.
TGCGGCGGGCGTCGCGCACGGCAAGCCAGGCCTTGACCGCCTCGCGCGCGCTGGCGTTCAGGGGCGCCAGCCGCTCCTTGCCGCCCTTGCCCTTGACCATCAGAAAGGCCGGATCGCGCGCCAGCGCCGTCAGCGGCAGGCTGAGCAGCTCCGACACCCGCAGGCCCGAGGCGTAGGTCATCTCAACCAGGCAGGCCAGACGCAGGCCCTGCGCCCCGTCGCGCGCCGCAGCCGCCGCGATCAGCCGCTCGACCTCGTCACGCGACAGCACCTTGGGCAGGGACCGCCCCTGCTTGGGCGCCTCGACCCGGCGAGAGGGGTCGTCCGTCCGCCAGCCTTCGCCGAGCACGAAGCGATAGAACTGCCGCACCGCCGCCCGCCGCCGGGCGGCCGTCGCGGGCGACAGGCCGGCCGCGCCCATGGCCGCGAAATAAGCCTCGATGTCTTCGGCAGACGCTGTCGACAGGTCCTGTCCGCGCGCCCTCAGGAAGGCCGTCGCGTCGATCAGGTCCTTGCCGTAGGCGGTCAGGGTGTTGCGTGCGGACGCCCGCTCGACCGCCATCATTTCCAGGAAGGCCTCGGCCCAGGCCTGACTCATCGCGCCGGCGCCACGAGGCCTTCGACGGCGAAGGACTCGGCCGCCTTGTCCAGCCCAACCTTGCGCAGGGCGATGATGATCCTGACCCGATCGATGACGCCCGGACCGGCGATGCCTGCGTCAGCGGTGATGGCCATAACGGCCAGAGCCGTCTCGCCCTTCAGGCCCAGAGTCGCGGCGCGGTCGAGCGCCATAAGCGTCGCGGGCGCGGCCACGCTCTTGCCGACATCGGCCCGCGCCAGCCGCGCTCTCGCTTCGGGACCCGGCTGACCGCCCATGGCCTCGAGCAAGAGGATGCGCCCGATCAGCACCGGCCGGACCCTGGGCGTGGCCGCGTCCGCCTCGTCGAGCAAGCCGTCGAACAGGGCCGGCGTAGTCCCCGCGCTGGCGATCAGCGAGCGGGCGACCGTTGTTTCCTCGGTCTCGTAGAGCGGCGAGGCAGGCCACAGCACCGAGGCCACGGCGACCGAGGCGGTCGCCCTGGCGGCCCCAAGGTCCAGCGCCAGTTGCCGCGACATGGCCAGGTCCAGCCCGTTGCGCAGCGACGCAGCGCCCGGATTGCCCCCGCCGGCCAGGGTCACGCCCATCAGCCGCCCATAGACAGGGTCGGAGGCCTTCTCCGACGCCAGGGTGAAGGTCAGCTGGGCAGCATCGGTCTGTCCGGCCCGCGCCTGGCACCAGGCGCGCAGTCGCAGCCAGTAGAGTTCACCGCGCCCGACCGTCAGCTGGTCGGAGATGCGGCAGGCGGCATCCGGCTGGTCGTTGAGCAGCGCGGCCTCGGCCGCCGCCGTCGCCAGATTGAGGTTGGCCGGCACGCCCGGCGCGCGTTCCACGGCGCTCCAGGCCGTCCTTGCTCCGCCCAGCGCGATCAGCGCCTGCACCCGCGCGCCTGCGACATCGGGGTCTCGCCCCGCACCCTCCGGGCCGTTGGCGCCGGCTCCCAGCACCCAGCGCGCAAACACGGTCGAGGCCGGGCTCATCGGCTTCCTGCCGACAGCCCCGATGACGTCCCGCGCCAGGCCGGGCGAGGTCCCGCTCCACAGGTCCCCCGGCAAGCCGCTGTCGCGATCCCCCAGCGAGAAATAGTCCGGCGCCGCCAGCGTCGTCACGGCCACCTGCGCACCGGCCGAGCCCGCCAACAGCAGTGAAAAGCTGAGCGCGAAACCGGCGACAGAAGATCGGCGACTGTGCATAGAGGGACTATGCCTCACCTGCCGCGATCCTGAAACTTGGCTCAACCGCTCGCGTTCGTGTATTGCCTGACGTGGCCATGACCGCCGACCCCCGCCTCCGCCGCAAGACCATCGCCCTCGTCGGACTCATGGGCGTGGGCAAGAGCAGTATCGGCCGCCGGCTCGCCGCCGCGCTGGACCTGCCGTTCCGTGACGCCGACATCGAAGTCGAGGCCGCCGCGGGCCAGACCATTTCCGACATCTTCGAGAGTATGGGCGAGGCCGCCTTTCGCGATGGCGAACGCCGGGTGATCGCCCGGCTGATGGACGAGGGCCCGCATGTGCTGGCCACCGGCGGCGGGGCCTTCATCAACGACGAGACCCGGGCGCTGATCAAGGCGCGGGCCCTGTCGGTCTGGCTGAAGGCCGACCTCGAACTGCTGGCGCGCCGCATCGGCCGCAAGGACACCCGCCCGCTCGTGCGGGGCAAGGATCCGCTGGAGGTGCTGACGGCCCTGTCGGCGGCGCGCGATCCGATCTACGCCCATGCCGACATCGTCGTCGAAACCGGCGACACGCCGCATCATGAATCGGTCGAGGCCGTTCTGCGCGCCGTGACCGAGCATCTGGCCGGAGCCGAGACGTGACCCGCAGCATTCCCGTGGCGCTCGGCGGCCGATCCTATGAGGTGGTCATCGGGCCGGGCCTGATCGACGGGGCGGGCGAGCGCATCGCGCCGCTGCTCAAGTCGAAGCGCACGGCCATTGTCACCGACAGCAATGTCGGCGCGCACCATGGTGAGCGGCTCGCCGTGTCGCTGGAAAAAGCGGGCGTGGCGGTCGATGTGATCACCATCCCGGCCGGCGAGGAGAGCAAGAGCTTCGAGGGCCTGGCCTCGCTGTCTGACCAGCTTCTGGATCTTGAGCTCGACCGGGGCGATATGATCGTCGCCTTCGGCGGCGGCGTGGTCGGCGACCTCGCGGGCTTCGCGGCCTCGATCTACAAACGCGGCATCGACTTCATCCAGGTCCCGACCAGCCTGCTGGCCCAGGTCGACAGCTCGGTCGGCGGCAAGACGGCCATCGACACCCCGCGCGGCAAGAACCTGATTGGCGCTTTCCACCAGCCGCGTCTGGTGCTGGCGGACCTCGACGTGCTGGCAACCCTGCCGGCCCGCGAGATGGCCTGCGGCTACGCCGAGGTGATCAAGTACGGCATGCTGGGCGACGCGGACTTCTTCGCCTGGCTCGAGGACAACGGCGCGGCCGTCCTGGCGGGCGAGCTCCCGGCCCTGACCCATGCGGTCGGACGATCCGTCGAGATGAAGGCAGAAATCGTCGCCGAGGACGAGAAGGAACAGGGTCGCCGCGCCCTGCTCAATCTCGGCCATACCTTCGGCCATGCGCTGGAGGCCGAGACCGGCTACGGCGAGACTCTCAAGCATGGCGAAGCCGTCGCCGCCGGCTGCGGCCTGGCCTTCCGTTTTTCCGCCGCCCTGGGACTTTGTGCGCCCGCCGAGGCCGAGCGGGTCGAGCGGGCCCTGGCCGCCGCCGGCCTGCCTGCCGGCATGGCCGGTGTGCCCGGCCATCCGCTCAGCGCCGACCGCCTGATCCACCACATGGGTCAGGACAAGAAGGCCGAAGGCGGCACGCTGACCTTCATTCTCGCCCGCCGCATCGGCGAGGCGTTCACGGCCAGGAACGTCGACCCCGACGCCCTGCGCCAATTCCTGATCTCGCAAGGAGCCAAGCCTTGATCGCGGCCCTGTTAGCCACCCTCGCCCCCACCCTGATCATCCTGCTGGGGATCGGCGCCCTGATCTCGGCCGCCGAGACCTCGATGACCGCCGCCAGTCGCGGCCGCATGCACCAGCTCGAGCGCGACGGCGACCGGAGCGCGGCCCGGGTCAACCGGATGATGGGCGACCAGGAGAACATGATCGGGGCCATCCTGCTGTCCAACAACGTGGTCAATATCGGGGCCTCGGCCCTGACGACCAGCGTGCTGGCGGTCGCCTTCCCAGGCCCGATCGGGGTGGTCGCCTCAACGGTGATCATGACCGTGCTGGTAGTGGTGTTCGGCGAGATCCTGCCCAAGACCCTGGCCATCACCCGGCCGGAAGTGGTGGCCCGCTTCCTGTCGCTGCCGACCTGGTGGCTGGTGCGCATTTTCGGCCCTCTGGCCCGGGGCGCGCAATGGATCGTGCGCCAGACCTTGCGGCCGTTCGGCATCAACCTGTCGATGGAGACCGACGTCCTGGCGGCCCACGAGGAGATCCGCGGCGCCGTCGAGTACCACCATGCGGAAGGCGTGGTCGAAAGCCGCGACCGGCGCATGCTGGGCGGGGTGCTGGACCTGTCGGAGATGGACGTCTCGGAGATCATGGTCCACCGCAAGTCGGTCGAGATGCTCGACGCCGGCCTGCCGCCACGCGAGCTGGTCCAGCAGGCGCTCGACTGCAACCACAGCCGCATCCCGCTCTGGCGCCACGACCCGGACAACATCGTCAGCGTGCTGCACGTGCGCGATCTGGTCAAGGTGATGGCCCAGACCGGCGTCAACCTCGATGCGCTCGACGTCATGAGCCTGGCCCGCAAGCCGTGGTTCACACCCGAGACGACCAAGCTGAAGGACCAGCTCAACGCCTTCCTGAAGAAGCGCAACCACTTCGCCATCGTCGTCGACGAATACGGCGGCCTGCAGGGTGTCGTGGCGTTGGAGGACATCCTCGAGGAGATCGTCGGAGAGATCGACGACGAGCACGACGCGGCCGTCGAAGGCGTCAAGCGCCAGCCCGACGGCTGGGTCGAGACGGCCGGCACGGTCACCGTGCGCGATCTGAATCGCGCGCTCGACTGGGACCTGCCCGACGATCAGGCCGTGACCATCGCCGGTCTGTTGATCCAGGAAGTCGAGAAAATCCCGGAGGAAGGCGAGACCTTCACGGTCTTCAATCATCGCTTTGAGGTCGCCCGCCGACGCCGCAACCAGATCACCGAACTGCGCATCAGCCCGCGTATGGACGCCGATGGCGGCTGGCTCGAATCCGGCTGAAAATAATCGGGAACCGTCTGGTTACTGGTGCGTTCCCCCGCATCACGCCAGGATCGGCGTGTGGGGGCTGGCCGGCGATCTTTGCCGTCAGGAAGGGCTTTTCGTGACGATCTCAACATTGACCGGAATGCGGGTTCTGGTGGTCGAGGACGAGATGCTCGTCTCGATGCTGCTCGAGGACATGCTGGCCGATTTCGGCTGCAGCGTCGTCGGGCCCGCGCCGTCGATCGCCGAAGCCCTGCCGCTGGCCACTGGCGCCGAGATCGACGCGGCGGTGCTCGACCTGAACCTCGGCGGCCAGCCGATCTTCCCGGTCGCCGATGCGCTCAAGGCCCGCGGCGTGCCGTTCATTTTCGCCAGCGGCTACGGCGACAGCGGCCTGAACGACGCCCATCGCGGCGCCCCCATGCTGCAGAAGCCGTTCCGCCAGGCGGACCTGGAAAAGGCGCTGATCGGCATTCGAATTCGGTGATTTCCTACCCTTCTCCCGGCGCCAGCGCCTTCAGCGACAGCGCATGCACGGGCCCGGCCAGCAGGTCGGACAGGGCCGCATAGACCTGCCTCTGGCGCGCCACCTTGCCCAGGCCCGCGAAGGCCGGCGCCTCGATCAGCACGTTGAAATGGCTCTCCCCGCCCGGCCGCGCGCCGGCATGACCGGCATGCCGGGCCGAGTCGTCGACGACCTCCAGCCGGGTCGGCGCGAACACGGTCGTCAGTTTTGTGCGGATTGAGTCCGATATGGGGGTCATTTTTCGAAGGTCAATTCTTGAATGAGAAAGGTTCAGCCTCATACTTCGGCTCATGGCGAACGCCTTTCAATACCGTCCCAAGTTTGTCGACATCCGCGTCCGCCCGCCGAAGCCCGGCGAGGAGGAGGCCAAGGTCGACGTCAACGCCCTGAAGCCGGGCGAGCGTCGCTGTGACCATTCGGACTGTCTGAGCATCGCCACGGCCCGCGCGCCGAAGAGCCGCGACATGCCGGGCCAGTTCTATCATTTCTGCCAGCCGCACGCGGCAGAGTACAACAAGGCGTGGAACTTCTTCGCCGGCATGACCGACGAGGCGATCGTCGAGGCCCAGGCCCAGCGCGCCACCGGCGAACGCCCGACCTGGAGCTTCAAGGCCTCCAACCGCTCCCGCGAGGCGGCGGCCCAGGCCAAAGGCCCGATGGGCTGGAACGACCCGTTCAGCCTGTTCGGCTTTGGCCGCGCGGACCGCTCCGGCGTCGATGCCCCGCAGGCCCGCGCCGACGGCCGCACCCTCGGCAAGCTGGAACGCGGCGCCCTGGCCGACCTGGACCTGGCCGACACGGCGGACAAGGCCCTGATCCGCACCCGCTACACCGAGCTGGTCAAGAAGTGCCACCCCGACTCCAACGGCGGCGACCGCAGCGCCGAGCACAAGCTGCAACGCGTGCTGAAGGCCTGGAAGACACTGAAAAAGGCGGGTTTGGCCTGAGCCCACATTCGGCGCGCATCCTTCGAGACGCGATCCTGCGGGATCGCTCCTCAG
>JBKJII010000432.1:0-5448 GCA_046598505.1 Caulobacter sp.
GCCCCAGATCAGATGCGCCGCCACCTTGCCGCGCCGCAGTTGCGAAGAGTCGATGACGTCGTCGTGCAGGAGCGTGGCGGTGTGGATGAACTCGACCGCCGCCGCGAGCTTGAGGCAGGAATCGTCGACCGCCCCGACCAGGCGCGCGGTGGCGACGGTCAGCAGCGGCCGCAGCCGCTTGCCGCCGGCGTTGATCAGATGATCGGCCAGAGCCGGAATGACGGAGACCGGGCTCTGCATGCGCGCAGAGATCAGGGCGTTGACGCCCCTCATGTCATGGGACGCCAGCTCCACCAGTCCGTCGACGGAGCCCGCCGGACGGGCCACGGCCGCATTCACTGCGTCCAACACCTGCGCTCCTTCATCCTCTCGCTTCGGCCCTGCGCCGTTGCGGGAAGCATCAAGGGCGGGATAGGTCAGGGAAAGGGCGAGGGCAAGGCCGAGATGGCTGACCAGAGCGACGTGACGACAGATCGGTTGCTGAACGGACGCGTTCTGTTGCGCCAGACGGCGCGTGGATACCGGGCGGGGATGGACGCCGCCCTGCTGGCGGCGGCCTGTGACGCTGCGCCCGGCGCGCGGGTGCTGGACGTCGGTTGCGGACCGGGCGCGGCCCTGCTGGCGGCGGCCTTCCGCTGTCCGGAGACGGCCTTCACCGGCCTGGAACGCGATGCGGCGGCGGCGGGGCTGGCGCGTGAAGGCGTGACTCTGAACGGGTTTTCCGGGCGCGTGAGCATCGTCGAGGGCGATTTGCAGGCGGGCTTCAAGGCGCTGGGCCTGCCGGTGTTCGATGCGGCCATGGCCAATCCACCCTTCTTCGACGATCCGGACACGCTCCGTGGTCCGGCCCCGGACAAGACCGGCGCCTGGATGGCGGACGGGGGTCTGGAGGCCTGGGCGGCGTTTCTCATCAAGGCCGTACGCGAAGGCGGCGCGATCACTGTGATCCATCGCGCTGACCGGCTGGGCGACCTTCTGTCGCTGCTCGGCGGCAAGGCCGGCTCATTCCGCGTGCGGCCGATCCACCCCTTCGCCGACGCCCCGGCCAAGCGGGTGCTGGTAAGGGCGATCAAGACCGGCAAGGCCCCGCTGGTCCTGCTGCCGCCGCTGGTTCTGCACGACCGCGAGGGCGGCAAGCACAGCGCGGAGGCGGAAGCGATCCTGCGGGGCGAAGCGGCGCTGGGGTGGGACTGACGGGACAGACACCGCAGGTGTCTGTCCCCGGTCAATCCTCCGCGTATTCCCGCACGGCCTCAAGGCACAGCTGCAGGCCCGTCACGTCGCCCATGGTGTCGGGCGTGACGATGACGAACAGCCGCCTCGCCTCGGCCCACAGCATCAGCGTTTCGGGCAGGCCGAAGTCCTCGATCAGACAGCCCTCGCCGTCCCGCCAGACGCCGTCCTCGTCGAGCTGGGCGCCGAAATGGGCGTCGACCCGGTCGCGGTATTCCGCGTCATGCTCGTAGCTGATGTTCATCCAGGCCCAGACCGGCTTGCCGAGGCCCGACAGGAAACCGGCCTCGAAGGCCGCGCCGCTGTCGGCGGCCGGACCGCGCCAGGGCGTCAGGTTGACGATCGCGGCGTCCGCCCGGCGCATCCGGGCCACCCGCTCGGCGTAGATTTCGCGGGCCATCACCTCGCCCGGCTCCATTTCGCGCAGGTCGGCGGTGTCGGCCTGCAGCAGGCTGAAGCCGGCATTCTCGCACATCGCCTGACGCAGGGCGAAGTGGGAGCCGACATTGGGAAACCAGACCTCAGGCCCGGCCAGATAGAGAGTTTCGATGCGACGCATGCCTGGCCCTAGGGCGCGACGGGAGCAGCGGCGACGGCCAGGGCTTCGATACGGATCGCCACGTCCTCGCCGATGAGGCCGGGCGGCACGGCGGCGCCGACGTTGAAGTCGCGGCGATGCACCGAGCCGGTGATGGTGAAGCCGGCGGCCTGTTTGCCGGAGCCCGGCGCCTTGCCGATCTTGTTCAGCTTGACCTTGAAGGTCACCGGCCGGGTCACGCCGTTGAGGGTCAGGTCGCCGGTCACGTCGGCGGTGTCGGGGCCGGTGGGAACCACCTTGGTCGACTTGAAGCTGAGGATCGGGTTCACGGCGCCGTTGAGCCAGCGCTCGCCCTTCACATGGTCCTCACGGGTGGCGTCGCCGGCGTAGAGGCTGGCGACGGTCACCTGGGCGTCAACCCGGCTATTGGCCGGAGCCGCCTCGTCGATCCAGATTGTCCCCTGGGCCGTGGTGAAGGCGCCCAGCACGCTGGTGAAGCCGAACCGGTCGACCACGAAGGTCGTCTGGGTGTGGGCGGGATCAAGCGTATAGGCGACCGGGGCGGCGAATGCGGGCGCGGCGGTCAGCGCCAGGACGGCGGCGAGGATCAGGCGTTTCATCAGGCAGGCTCCAGAGGCTCTAACGGCGAGGGTAGAGCGACTACTTGCGTGTGAACAGGGCCGCGACCTGCACTTCGTCCGCTGCGCTGAGCGTGCAGGCCGCACCGTTGCCGATGGGCTCGCAGCCGACCCATTGCACCGACCAGTCGACGCCGTAGTGGCCCTTGGCCTGGGCGGTCAGGATCACGGGCGACTTGCGCCGGATCCGCAGCCAGCACTGGCGGTTCTCGCGCGTCGTATACTGGTACTGGGCGCCGCCGCAGGCGAGGCCCGGCGGCGCGCTGGCGACATAGGTGTCGTCAGTGATGTCGCCGCCGACGGCGACCATCAGGCGCACGTCGGTGTCGGCCACGATCACCAGCTCGTCGACCACGGTCGAGCCGGCCGCGGCCGTCGCCGCCATGGCCCCGCCCGCGACAGCCCAGACGGCCGCCGCCAGCAGGACACTGAGTATTCGAGACGCCACTACCGATCCTTCGCCGCTTGAAAGGGCGAGAGATGGATCAGTTCTTCGCCTTGTCCACCAGTTGATTCTTCGTAATCCACGGCATCATGGCGCGCAGTCGGCCGCCGACTTCCTCGATCTGATGCTCGGAGGCGCGGCGACGGGTGGCCTTGAAGCTGGGCTGGCCGACCTGGTTCTCAAGCATGAAGTCGCGCACGAAACGGCCCGACTGGATGTCCTCCAGGATGCGCTTCATCTCGGCCTTGGTGTCGGGCGTGACCACCCGCGGACCGCTGACGTAGGCGCCATACTCGGCTGTGTTGCTGATCGAGTAGCTCATGTTGGCGATGCCGCCTTCGTAGATCAGGTCGACGATCAGCTTCACCTCGTGGAGACATTCGAAATAGGCCATTTCCGGCGCGTAGCCGGCCTCGACCAGGGTCTCGAAGCCCGCGCGGATCAGCTCGACCAGACCGCCGCAGAGCACGGCCTGCTCACCGAACAGGTCGGTCTCGCATTCCTCGCGGAAGTTGGTCTCGATGACCCCCGAACGGCCGCCGCCGATGGCGCTGGCATAGGCCAGCCCCAGGTCCATGGCGTTGCCCGTGGCGTTCTGGTGGATGGCGATCAGGCAGGGCACGCCGCCACCCTTGAGGTATTCGCCGCGCACCGTGTGGCCGGGGCCCTTGGGGGCGACCATCAGCACGTCGACGCTGGCCTTGGGCTCGATCAGGCCGAAGTGCACGTTCAGGCCGTGGGCGAACAGCAGGGCCGCGCCGTCGCGGATGTTGGGGGCGATCTCGTTCTCGTAGATGCCGCGCTGCAGTTCGTCCGGCGCGAGGATCATGATGGCGTCGGCCCAGGCGGCAGCCTCGGCCACCGTCATGACCTTGAGGCCCTCCCCTTCGGCCTTCTTCGCCGAGGCGGAGCCGGGGCGCAGGGCCACGGCGACGTTCTTGAGGCCGGAGTCGCGGAGGTTCAGCGCGTGAGCATGGCCCTGGCTGCCATAGCCTACGATCGCGATCTTCCGGTCCAGGATGCGGGCCAGATCTGCGTCGCGGTCATAGTAGACGCGCATGATTTTTCTCCGGTTCGGTCATTTGCGCCGCACCTGCGCAACGGCAGTGCAGCAAAGGCCGGGCTATCGAGCGGAAATTTGCGCAAAGGTCAAGGCGTGTGCGTGGCACCGTAGAGCAGATCCCGGATTTCGCCGGAGTAGCCATAGCTGTGACAGGCATGGAAACTGGTGCGCCGCCGCTCGCCGGTTTCAATCTCGGTCAGGGTATCGGTCCCGTCCATGCATTCGGACATCGCGCCACCCTTGAAGGGAGTCTTGCGCGGCATGTAGACCGGCTCCCGATACAGACAGGACCGGGCAAGGAGGCCGTCCAGCTTCGCGGTATCGACGGCCGTCAGGATCAATTCCGTCTTCCTCACCGGCTCGTACGGCGAGCCCTCGCCCCACCGCACCAGCCATCGCCCGTCGGTCAGGCGGTAGACCAGGTACGCAGCGGACTGGCGTGAGAAGCCGGACCAGTCCGTGACCTTGAGGGTTCCGGGCGCCGCCGCTCGAGGGGGCTCGTCGTCCAAGCTTAACTCGCCTCTCGTTTCCCGTGCGCGCCGAGCCAAGTCCGCGAAGTCGATTTCCGCCAGGTTGATGCGGCTCGTGTCGATTTCGGAAAAGGTGTCGCAGGACGCGGTTTCGAGCTGGCTTCGCGGCGGCGTTTGATCGCAGCCTGCCAGCCCGGGCGGGATAGCCAAGGCGGTTATCGCTAGCAAGACAAGATCGCGCTTCGTCCCCATCGAACCATCTACACACGAAAAAGCCCCGGAGTCGCCTCCGGGGCTTCATCACGTTGCAGGCGTGAGCCTACCAGAAGATGCCGTAGTAGACCGTCAGTACGCGGCCGGACCAGATATCGACCAGCAGGGCGTCCTGACCGACGCGGACCCATTCACAACCGATGGGCGGGTACGGCAGGCCGTAGGATCCCCAGTTCAGGTAGTAGCTGCTGGTGAACCAGCCGAACGGCAGGAAGTCGCCGTAGCTCCAGCTGCGCGCATACCAGCCGCCGGGATAGCGGTAGGGCTGGATGCGGTAGCGGTTGTGCGAGCGGTAGGACCGCTGCCACGACCGCTCGTCGTACCAGCGCCGGCCCTGGTCGCGACCGCGCATGCCGCGGCCGTCGCCCGGACGGCGTCCATCCCAACGATGATCGCCGCCACGTCCGTCGTGATCCCAGCCGCCCTGGCCCTGACCCGGACGACCACCCGGCCGGCCGTCGGGACGACCGTCATGGTCGCGGTCCCACCCGCCCTGGCCGCCTTGACCACCGTGGCCCTGACCGCCCGGACGACCACCGCCCTGACCTTGCCAGCCGCCCTGGCCACCCTGGCCTTGCCAGCCGCCCTGGCCCTCACCGCCGGTGTGTCCACCACCTTGGCCTTGACCGCCGCCTTGGCCGCCCTGGCCGCCCTGGTGTCCACCACCTTGACCACCCTGGCCTTGCCAGCCGCCCTGGCCTTGACCGCCTTGGTGTCCACCACCTTGACCTTGACCGCCGCCCTGGCCGCCCTGGTGTCCACCACCCTGACCGCCCTGGCCTTGCCAG
>JBKJII010000033.1:0-8037 GCA_046598505.1 Caulobacter sp.
GGCGCGTCTATTCGGCCGCGCCGCTGGTTGGCGAAAATCTGTTCGTGGTCCTGTCCGCCCCGTCGGCGGGCCTGTTCTCGACCGACTGGCTGGACCCGCTGTCCGGCATCGTCTTCCCGCTGATCGCTTTCGTCGTCGCGCTGGTCGCCGTGTTCTACGCCACCGAACACGGAATCGGTCGCTGGATCGCCTATCTGCAGCGGGTCGCCGCCATCTATGCGCGGGGTCGCTTCACGGTTCGGCCGGTGCAGGCCGAGCGGGCGCCGCCTGAAATCCGCGAGCTGGCCGAGACGCTCGATCACATGGCCGCGACGATCGTCGCCCGAGACGCCACGCTGCATGAGAACCTGGACCAGAAGGACGCGCTGATGCGCGAGATCCATCACCGGGTGAAGAACAACCTGCAGGTTATCAGCTCACTGCTCAGCATGCAGGAACGGGCCCTTGCCGACCCGGCCGCCCGCGCCGCGATGAGCGACACCCGCCAGCGCATCACCGCGCTCGCCCTGATCTACCGCGCGCTCTACCAGGGTCCGGATATCAAGCACGTCGATCTCAAGCCGTTTCTCGAGGATCTCATCGGCCAGCTGCTGGCCGGCGATATCGGCGGGGGTCACATCCGCACCGAGGTACGCGCCGACCGGCTGTCGATCGACCCGGACAAACTTGCGCCGCTGGCGTTGTTCGCGGTCGAGGCCGTCACCAATGCGCAGAAGCACGCCCTTCGGCAGGGCGGCGGCTTGCTGACGGTCGACTTCAGTCTGCGCGGCGGCGAAGCCGAGCTGGCCATCGCCGACGACGGCGGCGGCGAAGCGGCGGCGGCGCCGGAAGCGTCCCAGACCGCCGGTGTGGGACGGACCCTGATGACCGCCTTCGCCCGCCAGCTGCGGGGCAAGATGACACTGGAGCCAAACGCGCTCGGCGGCCTGACGGCGCGGCTGGTGTTTCCGATGCCCGAGGCGCCGGAAAGCGGAACCTGAGCCCTCGCCGGACGTTGTTGAGCCGGACAACAACCGCCTCGCTCTGCGGGGCCCCGAAGGAGACTACGCCATGCGTAAGATGATTATTCTGGCCGTCGCGGCCGCCAGCCTTCTCGCCGCTGCCTGCAACACCATCGAAGGCGCCGGCAAGGACGTTCAGGCCGCCGGCGCTGCGGTCGAAGACACGGCCAACGACGCCAAGTAGCGTCCATTCAGGATCCGTGAGACCGGCCCTCGCCTTCGCAGGCGGGGGCCGTTTTCATGTCGGCGTCAGGTCATCCGGTAGCGGATCGGCATGACCTTCGGGCCGCTGACGAAGTTGGCCAGACTGCGGCGGGGGTCGCCGGCGAACTCGACCGACTCCAGGCGTGGCAGCAGCTCTTCGAACAGGATGCGCATTTCCATCTTGGCCAGGTGCTGGCCCAGACACAGGTGCGCGCCGTAGCCGAAGGCCAGATGTTTGTTCGGCTTGCGGTCAACGCGGAAGGCGTCCGGTTCGTCGAACACCGCCTCATCGCGATTGCCGGACGGATAGGCCAGCCACAGCCAGTCGCCCTTGGCGATCTTGCGGCCGCCGATCTCGGTGTCGGCAGTGGCCGAGCGCATGAAATGCTTCACCGGGGTGGTCCAGCGGATGGCTTCGTCGACCAGGCCCGGAATCAGCGACGGATCGGCCTTCAGCTTGGCCAGCTCTCCCGGGTTTTCGCACAGACCCCAGATGGCGCCGGCGGTCGAGGACGAGGTCGTGTCGTGGCCGGCCGTGGCGACGATGACGTAGTAGCTCATCGCCTCGAAGTCGTTGATCGGCTCGCCGTCGATCTTGCCGTTGGCGATCACGCTGGCGACGTCGTCGCGCGGACTGGCCTTGCGGTCGTCGGTGATGCCTTTGAAGTACATGAAGAAGTCGGCGATCACGCCCTGGATCGCGGCAAGGGCCTCGGGGCCTTCCATGGCCTGGCTCCTCGAGCGGTTCAGCTCCGGATCCTGGGCGCCGAACAGTTCCTGGGTCAGCTTGAGCATGCGCGGCTCGTCCTCGGCCGGCACGCCGAGGATCTCCATGATCACCCGCAGCGGATAGTAGAGGGCGATCTCGTTGACGAAGTCGCATTCGCCGCCCAGCGACGCCATGTGGTCGACGTGCTGGCGCGCGATGGTGCGGATGCGGTCTTCCAGCTTGCGGATGTTCTGCGGCAGGAACCATGACTGGGTCATGATCCGGTACTTGGGATGGTCGGGCGCATCCATCTGGACCAGCGTGCGCACCAGGTGCGGACTGCCGCCGGTCATGGCGCGGACCATCTTGTCGCCCTCGATCGTCGTGAAGGTCGTGGGCATGTCGCCGGAGTGGAACAGCTCGTTTTGCCGGCTGATCTCGAGGATGTCGGCGTGTCTGGTGACCAGCCAGAAGGGATAGACCCCCTCCAGCTCCGCCTTGCCCAGCGGGTTGTTGGCCCGTAGCCAACGAAAGGCTTCGTGGACGCTGTCGTCGGCATAGGCCGCCGGGTTCACCGCCTGGAAGGCGATCTCGTCAGGAATGCGTTCTGCGCCGCTCATGGTGGTTTCCTCTGCCTTGCGCTGAGGATGCCGCCGTGACGTCACGGAAGCAAAGGGGGAGCGAACGGCGGTTCGCTTTGCTATGGGAGGCGCATGCACCCCGACCGCCTGTTCCACATGACCGACGAAGCCGCTCTGGCCGCCCTGGTGGCAGAGCGAGGGCTGGCGTTGATCATCGGCCTGGTCGACGGCCGTCCGGTGGTCGCTCATGCGCCCGTGCTGATCGAGGGACGCCGCCTGCGGTTCCACCTGTCACGCGGCAACGCCCTGACAGCGCGGCTCGCGGACGGCGGCGCGGAGGCGCTGGCCCTGGTCGCGGGGCCGGACGCCTATATCAGCCCCGACTGGTACGGGCTCGACGACCAGGTGCCGACCTGGAACTACCTGACCGTCGAGATCGCCGGTCAGGTCACGGCTCTGGATGACGCCGGCGCGACGACACTGCTGGACGATCTGTCGGCGCACTTCGAGGCGCCGCTGGCCCCCAAGCCGGTCTGGACACGCCACAAGATGACGCCGGGCCGGTTCGAGGCGATGCTGGGCGGGATCACGGCTTTCGAGATGGTGATCGAGCGGTTCGAGGGCGTCTGGAAGCTGTCGCAGAACAAGCCGGTCGAGGCGATCGGCGGGGTCATCGCCGCGCTGGAAGACCGGCCCGATCAGGGATCACGCGACATCGCCGCCCGGATGCGTCAGCTGTAGTCCTCGCGACAGCGGGCGTAGAGTTGCAGGTCGCGCGCGTAGAGCCGTTCGATCTTGCGTCGCTCGACGGCCGAAATGTCGAGCTGTTCGACCTGACGGGTCGCGTTGGACGTGCCGAAGGTCAGGGGACGTCCGGACAGTTCGGACATTCGGTTCGCAAACGCGTCGGCCATTTCAAGCACGCCCCAGCACCAGATGGTCGGCAGCACGGCCTTGAGCGGCTCGCCCGGCAGCCAGCCGAGATAGGCGCAAGCCAGGTCGCCGTACACCTGGGGATGCTCCAGCTGATAGTCGAGGAAGCCTTCGAAGTCGTACCGGCCGGCCGCCTGGGCCGTCAGATGCGCATCGAACCGCTGCCACGGCTTTTTCTTCTGAAACCCCTGCCGGGCGTAGTTGTAGTCCGACCGCGCGCGCTCGGCCGGGTCGCGCAGCAGGACGATGCTCCTGACCGGCAGGTTGAGCCCGGACTGGGCCGCCGGCTGATCGAAGTGACCGCCGATCAGCAGGTCGCCAGGCTTGGCGGCGGCGTCAATCCTCGCCAGAACCGCATCCAGCGAGGCCGTCTTCCAGTGTCTGCCCAGGTTCTGGATCTGGGAGCGCCAGAGGCGGAACGCCTGCCATCGGCTGATCAGCGCCTCGCGCCGCATGGTGTCAGGCAGATAGAAGGTGGCGCGATCCGGATAGGCCTCGGCGACGATGCGCGACAGGCTCTTGGAGCCGCTCTTGGGCACGCGAATGCAGGCCAGCACGGCCTTGTCGGCCGCCTTGGCCATCAGGCAGCGGCTCTGAAGGCAGGGTTTCTGGCATAGAGGCCATTGCGGCCGCTGATCGGCCGATAGGCGTCGGTCAGGCCCAGCGGCGACTCGCCTTCGCCAAGCACCAGAAAGCCGTCGACGGGCAGGGCGGCGGCCAGGCCTTCGAGAACCTTGGGGCGCGCCGCCGGGTCCATGGCCGACAGCACGTTGCGGCAGAAGATCACGTCGAAGCGGCCCACGGCGGACAGGTCGGCGGCCAGGTTGATCCGGCGCCAGCGGACGCGCTGGCGGATGCGCGGCGACAGACGCCAGCTGTCGTCGATCTTTTCAAAGTGGTCGACCAGCATGCGGATCGGCAGGCCGCGCTGGACCTCGAACGGGTTGTAGAGCCCGGCCTGGGCCTTCTCGAGATAGCGCTCGGAAATGTCGGAGCCATAGATCTCGATGCGGGCGCCCGGCTCCAGCCCCACGCCGGCCTCGGCGATCATGGCCAGGCTGTAGGCCTCCTGGCCCGTCGAACAGCCGGCGCTCCAGATGCGGATCGGCTCGGGGCCGCGCATGCGCGTCAGGGTCGGCAGGATTTCGTCGCGAAACAGGTTGAACGGCGTGCGGTCGCGGAAAAAGCAGGTCTCGCTGGACGTCATGGCCTCGACCAGGGCCCAGATCAGCGGCTCCTCGCGACGCGCGCGCAGGCCGGCGATCAGCTCGCTGACCGAACCGTAGGCCTCGCGACGGGCCAGCGGACCCAGGCGGCTCTCGATCAGATAGGTCTTGGTCGGGTCGATGTTGAGACCCGCGCGCTGGCGGCACAGGGCCACGATCAGCTTGATATCTTCCGGGGTCATATGTGCATGACCTCTTCGGACAGCAGGCCCGCCTCGCCGAACTTGGCCTGGATGATGTCGCCGTCGAAGGGCTTCATGATGTACTCGCAGGCGCCGGCGGCCAGGGCCTCGCGGATGCGGGCAGGCTCGTTCTCGACGGTGCAGAAAACGACCTGGGGCGCGGCGCCGCCGGGCTCGGTGCGCAGCTGCCGCAGGAAGTCGAGGCCGTTCATCACCGGCATGTTCCAGTCGAGCAGGATCACGTCCGGCATCGCCGCGCGGCACCAGGCAAGCGCCTCCAGCCCGTCGGACGCCTCGGCGACCTCGAAGTCGAGATCCTCCAGGATCCGGCGGGCGACCTTGCGGATCACCCGGCTGTCATCAACCAGTAAGCAGGTTTTCAAGGCGCAGGCGCTCCTTCCCCGTCTGATGTTTTGATCGGCGTCGGTTAACGGGTGGTGAGAGCGGGACGAATTTGCGCCGCGCCGGGCGAAATTGCCTGTGGATAGGAAATCAGGGGACAGCTTACTCATTTCGCAGCGCGCCGGGCTCCACCACGACGGCGACGGAAATGAGTAAGCTGTCCCCTGATTTCCCCTGCGAAGCGGGGAGGATCGGTCTCTGCTAGGCCGGGGCCCAGGCCGCGAGGGTGATCTTGTCTTCGCCGACCTCGGCGGCGACCTGGCCGCCGGCGCCCCTGGCGATCAGGTAGAGGTAGTAGGCCTGCACCCACGACCCGCCGACCGCGTCGCCGCGGGGTTCGCCCTTCAGGCCGCGCAGGACTTCCGGCTTCAGTTTCGCGCGCGGGCCGGTCGCATCGAGGGTGATGACCACGCGACCGTCGGCCTCGATGGCCCGCACGACCGCCACGCCGCCGACGGGCAGGGCGCCGGCGCCGATCTGGCAGATGTTCATCAGGATGCGCGCCGAGGCCTTGTTCAGCGTGGCCGCCTCGACCTTCCAGTCGAGCTCGGGCCGCACATGGGCGTAGACGCCCCTGGCGAGGCTCTCCAGCTCACGCGGGTCGAAGGTCTCGGCGGTTGCCGAGGCCCCGAACGCCACGCGGCAGAACTGCAGCATGTCCGCCAGCTTGCGGGCGCTCTGGGCGATCAGGTCCATGGCGTCGTCGCGCATGTCCTGCGCCGTCGGGTCTTCCAGCAGGTCCAGGCCCGAGACAATTGCGCTGGCCGGGCTGATGAAGTCGTGACAGAGGCGCGCCGCGATCTGGGCCGCCAGCTCGGCCGCCTCGGGCAGGGCCTCCTCGACCGCAGGCGCCGCGTCGGGCTCGGAGAGGGGTTCGAAGGCGTCGGGTTCGGTCATGGCCGTGGAAATTGACCTGATTTGAGGCGTTGGCAAATGGGGCTCGGGACCCTAACGAGACGCCCATGGATCCGTTCATCGAACCCGGCGTGCTGGTGCGCCATCCGGCGCGCGACGACTGGGGTCTGGGACAGGTGCAGTCGGTGACCGGGCGGCGCGTCACCGTGAATTTCGAACATGCCGGCAAACAGGCCATCGACACGTCGGTCGTGCGTCTGGTTTTCGTCAGCGACGACCCGAGGGACAAGAGATGAGCGACGCCGATATCGGACTGGTCCTCGCCGACATCGTCGAGGAAGCCGGGCGGTTGATCCTGCCCTATTGGGCGCACGGCGAGACGGTCGCTCACACCGCGAAGGCCGATATGAGTCCGGTGACCATCGCCGACCAGGTCGGTGAGGCGCTGATCCTCAAGCGGCTGAAGGAGCACTTCCCCGACATCGCCGTCGTGGCCGAGGAACAGGCCGCCGAGTTCGGCACGCCGGACGCCATCGGCGACCGCTTCTTCCTGGTCGACCCGGTCGACGGGACCAAGGCCTTCATGCGCGGTGACCCCAGTTTCACCGTCAACATCGGCCTGGTCGCCGGTCGCCGCCCTGTCGCCGGCGCCGTCTGCGCCCCGGCCAGCAAGGAAACCTGGTTCACCACCGCCCTGGGCGCGATGAAGCGCGCCGAGGGCGGCCCGGCCGCGCACGTCAAGGTGCGTCCCTGGCCGAAGGGCGAGGCCGTGGCCCTGATCAGCCACACCATGAAGGACGAGACGCTCGCCAAACTGACCACCGAGTACGGCTTTGACCGCAAGCTGGCGATGGACAGTTCGGTCAAGCTCTGCCGCATCGCCGAGGGCGTCGCCGACATCTATCCGCGCCACGGCCCGACGTCGGAGTGGGACATCTGCGCGGCCCAGGCCGTGCTGGAAGCCGCCGGCGGGACGGTGACCGGCTACCAGGGCGCCGACTTCCTCTATGGCAAGGCCGACAAGCGCTTCCTCAACGAGTGGTTCGTGGCCCGCGGCGGGTAGGATCGGTCCCCGGAGACGCGCTCCGCTCTAGCAGAAGGGGAAAGGCGCCGCTGCCCGGGCATCTGTGCGATAAAAGCCTGCGTGGGCGCTGGTCTTGCCCGGTCGACGCCCGTCGTCGTTCGAATGTTGGGGTTGCCGCATGAGTTTCGCCGCTTCAGGTCGCCGGGGTCTCGCCGCCCTGCTCGCCACGGCCGCTGTGTTCGCCGCGACGACCGCGCCGGCGGACATCCCGCTGGCCTTCGTCGGCACCTCGGGTGACGCCTGGGAGGCGCCCTGGGACAGTGAAGCGGCCTTGCTGGCCCAGTGCAATTTCCCCATCGCCGCCCGCTGGGTCGCCGTGCCGGAGCGCAATCTGAAGCGGGTCATCGGCCGGCTGAACGCGAGCCCCAGCGTCGAGCTTTCTGACAAGGATGCCGCCAAGCTGACCGGCCTGACCATCGAGCGGGCGGGCAGCCTGTCGGCCAGCGTGTTCAACCGCGAGATCGAACGGCTGGTGGCGCTGCAGAAGTCGGTCGAGGGAACCGGCGTGGGCAGCTGGACCGGCATTGAGCAGGCCGATCTGGACGAACTGCGGGCCATCATGACCGGCGACCGTTGGCGGGCCTACAGGCCGTATCTGCTGCGGGTGCTGAACCATCCGGGCGCGGTCAACGTGCTCAACGTCGACACCTGCGGCGCCAATGTGCGGGTGTTCAACGTGTCTGACGCCCTGCTGTCGACCCGCCCGACCCACACCGCCGTGGTGGTGTTCCTGCACGAGCCGCCGAAGGACATCCTGGTCAGCTGGGGCGTCAACGACCGGCCGAAGTAGGGGCGGCGCCCGGGACAGACACCAGAACTCGGGACAGACACCAAAAGGTGTCTGCCCCTGAACGGTCGCC
>JBKJII010000251.1:0-15992 GCA_046598505.1 Caulobacter sp.
CGAGACCGCCCGGGCCCTGGCCGAGGCCGGCGCCGACGTTGTGATCGCCGCGCGCAAGCCTGACCTGGCCGCAGAAGCCATCGCCGACATCGGCAAGACCGCCAAGGGCCCCGGCGCCCGGTTCGAGATGCTCGACCTGTCGGAGCTGGCGTCGATCCGCGCCTTCGCCGGCCGGTGGGGGACCAGCCCGCTGCACATCCTGATCAACAACGCCGCCGTCATGGCCTGTCCGCTGGACCGGACCCACGACGGGTTCGAGATGCAGATCGGGACCAACCATTTCGGCCACTTCCTGCTGGGCAACCTGCTGGCGCCGGCGCTGGAAGCGGGCGCGAAAGCCGCCGGAAAGCCGTCGCGCCTGGTCAGCCTGTCGTCGATCGGCCACCGCCGGTCGGACATCAACTGGGATGACGTCAACTACATCACCCGGCCCTACGAAAAGTGGGAGAGCTACGGCCAGGCCAAGACCGCCAACGCCCTGTTCGCGGTCGGCTTCCACAAGCGGTTCAAGGATCGCGGGATCACCGCCAACGCGGTCATGCCCGGCGGTATCATGACCCCGCTGCAGCGGCACCTGCCGCATGAGGAGATGGTCGCCATGGGCTGGATCGATCCGGACACCGGCAAGATTCGCGACGGCTTCAAGACGCCGGAGCAGGGCGCCTCGACCAGCGTCTGGGCTGCGGTCGGGCCGGAGTTGGAAGGCGTCGGCGGGCTGTATCTTGAGAACTGCGGAGAGGCCTTGCCCTGGAGCAAGGAGTCGCCGTTCACCGGCGTCATGGCCCACGCCTTGAACCCGGAAAGCGCCGAGCGGCTGTGGGCGCTGTCGGTGGAGACGGTCGGGGCGGGGTGAAGCAGCGTGCGTCCTTCGAGACGCTCGCTTCAGGCTCGCTCCTCAGGATGACGTGCATTTGTGTGCGTCCTGGTGAGGAATGGACCTTCAGGGCCGTGTCTCGAACCCCGCGTCGTTCACCCTCCCCATGACAGGGAGGGAAGGCTAAAGTTCCCCCATGAGCGACTCCCTTCTGCTCCGCCTCGCTGGCGTCTGCGCCCTGCTTGGCGGCTTGCTGCGCATCACCTCGCCCTTCTTCGGCGCCCTGTTGCCGGATCAGGCGCTGCACCTGACGTGGCTCGGCACCGACGTGCTGTTGCTGTTCGGGTCACTCGGCCTGTGGGCAGCGACCCGTGAGAAGACCGGCGCCTGGGGCCTGGTCGGGACAGTGCTGGCGCTGATCGGGCTGGTGCTGGTGCGCAGTTCGGGAGAACGCATTTTTGGGCCTGACAGCTACGGTGTGGGCGCAGCGGTCTGGGGTCTGGGCGCGGCAATCTTCGGCGCGGCCCTGCTGGCGAGTCGCGCAGGGTATCGAACCGCCGCGATCCTGTGGCTGGCGGCGGTTGTGCTCGGTCTGGCCGGGAAGCGGCTCGACCTGTGGCTCGACGGCTTCGGCTGGGGCGGCCTGGTGTTCGCCGCCGGCCAGATCGCCGCCGGGATCGAACTGGCCCGCCGCAGGGCCGTCGCGCCATGAGCCTGACCGTTCGCCCGGCCGAGCCCGGTGATGCGCCGGAAATCCTGCGGTTCATCCTCGCCCTCGCCGAGTACGAGAAGCTGCGGCGCGAGGCGGACATCAGCCTGGCCAAGGTCGAGACTTCGTTCTTCGTCGCCGCGCCGCGTGTGTTCTGCGACATCGCCGAACTGGATGGCCGGCCGGTCGGCTGCGCGGTCTGGTTCTACAGCTACTCGACGTTCCGGGGGCGACACGGAATCTATCTGGAGGATCTGTTCGTCGACGAGGCCGCGCGCGGTCATGGCGCCGGCAAGGCCCTGCTGGCGGGACTGGCCCGGCGGTGCCGGGACGAAGACCTGCCGCGGCTGGACTGGGCGGTGCTGGACTGGAACGCGCCGTCGATCGCCTTCTATGACTCGCTGGGCGCCGAGGCGCTGGACGGCTGGACCACCCGACGCCTGACTGGCGAGGCGCTCGGCCGGTTGGCCGGGGCGGCATGAGCGCGCCGCCGCTCACCGTGCTGGAGGTCTCGCCGGAGGAGGCGGAGACCATTCGCGCGGCGGTGCTGGTGGCGGACCTAGACACGCTCGGACCCGGGCGCCGTCTGGCAGGTCCGGCAGATGCCGCCGACCTCGCGGCCTTCCTCGCGGACCCGCAGGTGTCGGCCGCGATCTACGACCTGCCCCGGCCGTTCACGGAGGAGACCATGGCAGGCTGGATCGCCGAGTCGGCGGCGCTGCGTCTGGAAGGTCGGCGGCTGTTGATCTTGACCCGCGACGAGCTGGGGATCATCGCCGGCTACAGCTGCGTCAGTGTCTGGCCCGACCGGTCAGCGGCCGAACTGGCCGGCGCCATCCGCGCGGACCGCCAAAACGGCGGTCAGGGGGCGGCCGGCGCGCTGCACACCTTTGGCTGGATCTTCGACACGCTGAAGGTGCGGATGATGGGACTGACCGCCGCCACCGATAACGTCCGTTCCGCCAAGCTGATCGACGCCGCTGGCTTCGTGCGGATGGGCGAGCGCGAGGCCATCCGGCCTGATGGCACGACCCGGGTGTCGCTCTACTGGGAAGTCACGGCCGACCAGTGGCGGGAGCGCTGGGGGTAGGCGTTCAATCCGCCGGAGACTGATCAGTCCAGGCGAGGATCGTGGGCGGCAGGATCAGGATCAGGACGAATGCGCCCCAGAAGGCCACGTCCGTCTGCACCCCGGTCAACGCTCCCAAGAGGTTGAGGTCGCCGCCGATGCGCGCCACCAGCATGGCCATCAGCACCAGGCTCGCCAGACCCCGATAGGCGTTGAGATAGGCGCGGTTGCGGGCGGCGAGATGGAACTCGTCCAGACGCTCGTCCGGGTCATTGCCCCACCGCCAGTAACGGGTGCGGAGGAACAGCACGACGAAGGCGGCAAAACTGGCCGCGAACAGCGCGATTGATCCACCCAGCCCGAGAACTGGCCCGACAGCGTCGCTGTTTGAAAACAGCAGGGCGCCCGCGATGAAGGCGCAAAACATGACGACGATAGACGCCCGGCGTACGGGCAAACTCAAAGTGGTTTCCGATTTCATGAAGGGTCTCCAAGAGGCTTGAATGGTTCAAGCGAGAAAAGGGCATGGACGGAGACGCCGAAGTGCTCGGCAATCTTCAGCGCCAGTTCCAGACTCGGGCCGTAGTCCCCCCGCTCGATGTACCCCACCGTCTGGATGTTGATGGCCACCGCGTCGGCCAGATCCTTGCGGGAAAGGCCTCGGTCAGTGCGATAGAGGGCGAGACGGTTGAACATGGAGCTCCTGTCCGGTGCTTACCCATGTTTCCTACTTGTCTTCATTAGTTGCGTAAACACAATATTTCGTAATGTCGAAGGTAGGGGGCGGAATCCCTGCCGGGGAAGTCACGGCCGACCAGCGGCGGGAGTGATGGGTGCAGGGTGTGTGGTTCGAGACACTCGGCCGGGGCCTCGCTCCTCACCATGACGGATATCTTTGAAGCCCAACCCTCTACGTCATCCTGAGGAGCGGACCTTCAGGTCCGCGTCTCGAAGGACGCACTAGGCCCGCTCGAACACCGCGGCGATGCCCTGGCCGCCACCGATGCACATCGTTTCCAGGCCGTATTTGCCGTCGCGGCGGTGCAGTTCGCGCAGCAGGTTGGCGAGGATGCGGCCGCCGGTGGCGCCGATGGGGTGGCCCAGCGAGATGCCGCTGCCGTTGACGTTCAGCTTGTCGCGGTCGTCCCAGCCCCAGCCCTTGAGCACGGCCAGCACCTGAGGCGCGAAGGCCTCGTTAAGCTCGACCAGATCCATGTCGTTCCAGCCGAGACCCGTGCGCTTGAACAGGCGCTCGACCGCCGGCACCGGTCCGATGCCCATGCGCGAGGGATCGCAGCCGGCCGCGGCCCAGCTGTGGAACCAGCCCATCGGTTCAAGGCCCAGCTCGTCGAGCTTGTCTTCCGCGACCACCAGGCAGGCGGCGGCGGCGTCGTTCTGCTGGCTGGCGTTGCCGGCGGTGACCACGCCGTCCTTTTCGAGCGCGCGCAGCCTGCCCAGCGACTCCATCGTGGCGTCCGGGCGGTAGCCTTCGTCGTGTTCAAAGACGACCGGGTCGCCCTTCTTCTGCGGAACGGCGACCTTGACCAGTTCGTCGTCGAACTTGCCGTCCGCCCAGGCCTTCGTCGCGCGCTGGTGGCTCATGACGGCGTACTCGTCCGCCTCCTCGCGGCTGATCTGCCAGTCGCGGGCGAGGTTGTCGGCGGTCTCGATCATGCCGCTGATCACACCGAAACGGCTGATCGGCTGGCTCATCACCCGGCCGCGGCTGAGGCGGTCGTGCATCGTCACCGAGCCGGCGCGCGCGCCGCTGCGCATGTCGAGGCTGTAGTATTCGGTGTTGCTCATGCTCTCGACGCCGCCGGCGATGACCACATCGGCCGCGCCGGTCTGGATCATCATCGCCGCGTCGATGATCGCCTGCAGGCCGCTGCCGCAGCGCCGGTCGAGCTGGTAGCCCGGCACGCTGATCGGGAAGTCGGCCGCCAGCAGCGACCAGCGCGCGATGCAGGGCGCCTCGCCGTTGCCGTAGCCCTGGGCGAAGATCACCTCGTCGACCCGTTCCGGATCAAGCTTCGTGCGCTCGACCAGCGCGCGCAGGATCACCGCGCCGAGGTCGCCGGCGGTCATGCTCGAAAGCCCGCCCTGGAACTTGCCGACCGCGGTGCGGATCGGGCTGACGATGGCGACGCGGCGCATGGGAGAAGCTCCGAATTCTCCCTCCCCTTCATGGGGAGGGTGGCCCGAAGGGCCGGGTGGGGGACGGCTGGGCTGGGCCGGCGCGGGGATTTAGCTTCCCCACCCTCGGCTGCTGCGCAGCCTTTCCCTCCCCATGAAGGGGAGGGAGGATTGGCAGACTGGAATCAGACCGGGTCGTACGGAAACACGGACGCCGAGGCGCCTGCGTCGAAGAAGCTGTTCTTCATCGCCGGCAGGGCCACGTCGAGCAGGGAGCGCGGGCTCCAGCCCTCGACCTTGGCCATCGAGCGGATCGGACGCGGCTGGTCGAACAGCACGACCTCGTTGCCACGCACGGCGAAGATCTGGCCGGTGACGTCCTTCGCTTCGGGCGAGGCGAGGGCCACGGCCAACTGGGCCACCTGGTCGGCGCGCATGGCGTTCTTCATCCGCTCGACGCGTTGGGCCGAAGCTTCGTCCTTGATCGGAATGGAGGCGATCATCCGGGTCCAGGCGAACGGCGCGATGATGTTGGAGCGGACATTCTTCATCGCCCCCTCCATCGCCAGGATGCGCGAGAGGCCCATGACGCCCAGCTTGGCCGCGGCGTAGTTGGCCTGGCCGATGTTGCCGATCAGGCCGCTGGTCGAGGTGAAGTGGACATAGCTGCCTTCCTGCTGGTCGCGGAACAGCTCCACCGAGGCGCGGGAGACGTTGTAGGCGCCGCGCAGATGCACCTCGATGACCTTGTCCCAGTCCTCGTCGGACATCTTGTGGAACATGCCGTCGCGCAGGATGCCGGCCGGATTGATGATCGCGTGCAGGCCGCCGAAGGTGTCCCTGGCTTGCTCGATCATGCCCTTGACCGAGGCCATGCTGGCGACGCTCTCGGAGTTGGCCACAGCCTGGCCGCCGGCGGCGTTGATCTCGTTGGCCGTCAGCTGGGCCGGGCCCGCGTCGCCGGCGTCGCCACCGCCCACGCTGCCGCCCAGGTCGTTGACCACCACCCTGGCGCCCTCGCGGGCCGCCAGCAGGGCGCACTCCTTGCCGATGCCGCCCGCGGCGCCGGTGACCAGAACAACCTTGCCCTCAAGTACGCCCATGGCGGCTCTCCCTTGGATGATTTTTGCCAGTTGCCGTCGGTCTAAGCGGCATACGCTGCGTTAGGCAAGGCGGGACAGACACCTGGAGGTGTCTGTCCCCGTGTCAGGTCAGTCGATCAGCCTTGCGCAGGTCCGGGAACAACCTGGCCCAGACGCCGGTGACGATCAGGGCGCCGACGCCGCCGAACACCGCCGCGCCCACCGGGCCGAGGAAACGCGCAACCAGGCCGCTCTCGAACTCACCGAGCTCGTTGCTGGCGCCGATGAACAGGGACGACACCGTCCCGACCCGGCCGCGCATGTGGTCGGGGGTGGCCAGCTGGACCAGGGTCTGGCGGATGTTGACGCTGACCATGTCGGCCGCGCCGAGCAGGATCAGGCCGCCCATCGAGATCCACATGATCTTCGACAGGCCAAAGATCAGCGTGCCCACGCCGAACAGGGCCACGGCCGTGAACATGATGAGGCCGGCGTTCTTGCGGATCGGATTGCTGGCCAGCCAGAAGGCCACCACGGCCGCGCCGATGGCCGGACCCGCGCGCAGGATGCCGAAGCCTTCGGCGCCGACATGCAGCACGTCCTTGGCGAACACCGGCAGCAGCAGCGTCGCGCCGCCCAGGATCACCGCGAACAGGTCCAGCGAGATGGCGCCGAAGACGATCTTGTTGGTCCAGACGTAGACCAGTCCTTCCTTCATCAGTTCCCAGCGCGAGCCGGGCTGGACCTGGGGCTGGGCGTTTCCGCGGATCAGCAGGATACAGACCCCGGCGGTGAAGTAGAGCGCGGCGGCCACCCCGTAGGACAGGGTGGGAGACATCGCCACCAGGATGCCGCCCAGCGCCGGCCCGCCGATGGAGGCGGTCTGCCAGGCCAGCGACTGCCAGGCGATCGCCCGTGGCAGCAGGGCCCTTGGCACCAGCATCGGGCCGAGCGCGGTGCTGGCCGGCGAGAAGAAGGAGCGGGCCGTGCCGAACAGGAAGGCGGCGCCCAGCAGCACCGGGATCGAGGCCAGCCCCATGAACGTCACGACGGCGAGGCCGACCGCGACCGTGATCTCGGCGATGTAACAGCGCACCAGGATGCGTCGGCGGTCATGCCGGTCGGCCATCTCACCCGCGGGCAGGGCCAGCAACAGCACGGGGATGAACGAGACCAGGCCGATCATGCTGACCACCAGCGCCGCCTGCTTCACGTCCATGGTCCGTCGGGCGACCTCGTAGATGTGCCAGCCCAGCGCGACGCCCTGGACCTGCACCCCGAGCACGGCGACGAAGCGCGACAGCCAGAAGAATACGAAGTCGCGCTGGCCCAGCAGGGCGCGGAGGGATGTCTCGGAGGGGAGGGGGTCGGGAGAGTCGGACATGAGGCGGCGCACAATCGCCCGCACCAGCCGCCATCGCAACAGCCGTTGACGCAGGCCGGCGTCGGCCCTAAGTCGCGGCCCCTTGACGGCGAGAAGGACGAGGGCGCGATGCGTAGCCTCCGACGAACGATCCGCCGCGCTGGATCAGCGCGAGCCTAGTCCCCCCGGCCGGAAGGCGCGGGGCCGTTCCCGTCTTTCCGAAACTGAGCCTCCATGACCGCCATCACCTATCGCCCCGAGCAGCCGCAGGACGCGGCGCTGATCACCGTCCTCGTTGACCGGGCCTTTGGTCCCGGACGCCACGCCAAGGCCGCCGACCGCCTGCGAGAGGGCAACACCCGGATCGCCGGCCTGTCGTTCACGGCCTGGGCCGGCGAGGTGCTGGTCGGGTCGGTGCGGCTGTGGCCGGTGGCCATTGGCGGGGAGCCGGCCGTGTTCCTCGGCCCGATTGCCGTCGAGGCCGAACTGCGCAAACACCGGATCGGCCAGACTCTGGTGGAAAAGGCCTGTGATGCCGCGACGGAAGCCGGCTGGCGGGCGGTGCTGCTGGTCGGCGACGCCCCCTATTTCGGCCGGGTCGGCTTTGACGCCGCGCCGGCGAAGGGGGTGCGCATGCCGGGGCCGGTAGACCAGCGCCGCGTGCTGCTGAAGGCATTGCGCGAGGGCGGGGCGGACGGGCTTACGGGTCCGGTGACTCACTAGCCGGGGACATGCACTTCAGTGCGCGTCCCCGCCAGCCTGAGCTTTCAGCAACGCGGGCAGGGACTCCTACCGAGGGCGATACAAGTCCCCGATCGGCGACGGCCTTGCTTTCCCCCGCGCGAGGGGCGTCTACACTGGCTCCATGAGTGATCCGAAGCCCGGACTGGATGGCGTGATCGCAGCGGCCAAGCAGGCGCCGGGGCGTGGCTTGCCGCCTGTGCATCTTTGGAACCCGGCCCACTGTGGCGAGATCGACATCCGTATCCGCAGGGACGGCGTCTGGCTCCACGAGGGCACGCCCATCGGCCGCGAGGCCCTGGTGCGCCTGTTCTCCACCGTGCTGCGCAAGGACCCGGACGGCTTCCACCTGGTGACGCCGGTCGAGAAGATGAAGATCGTCGTCGAGGACGCGCCGTTCATCGCGATCCGTGTCGACCGCGAGGGTGACGCCCTGGTCTTCCAGACTAACGTCGGCGACACTGTCGAGGCCGGGTCCGACAATGCGATCCGCGTCGAGATGGATCCGGCGACAGGCGAGCCCAGGCCGTACGTCCATGTGCGGCGGGGTCTGGAAGCGTTGATCGCCCGCCCGGTGTTCTACGAACTGGTCGAGATGGCCACGGAACGTGACACGCCGGACGGGCCGGTTCTGGGCGTTGAGTCCAACGGCGCCTGGTTCCCGGTCGGACCCGCCGGGGCGCACCGGCTGTGAATCCATCCGCCTCGCCTGACGAACTGCGCGAGTGGATCGCGCAGCATCTCGATCCGTTCGACGACCCGGCGCCGTCGCGCCACCCGGCGCGCTCGGACTTCGACATGAATCCGGGCATGGGCCAGGGCGTGCTGGCGGCGCCCAAGCCCGCCGCCGTGCTGGTGGCGCTGGTCGAGCGCAAGGCGGGGCTGTCAGTGCTTCTCACGCGCCGCTCGGACACCCTGCGCAAGCATACCGGGCAGGTGGCCTTTCCCGGCGGTCGCATGGATCCCGGCGAGACCGTTCAGCAGGCCGCCCTGCGCGAGGCGGAGGAGGAAATCGGTCTCGGCCCTCACCATGTGTCGCTGGCCGGTCTGTCGACACCCTATCGGACCGGCACCGGCTATCTGGTGACGCCCGTCGTCGGCTTCGTGCCGCCCGACCTGCCGCTGACGCCCAATCCCGACGAGGTGGCCGAGGTGTTCGAGACGCCGTTCGGCTTTCTGATGGACCCGGCCAACTACGAGCGCCGCTCCTACGACATGCCGGACGGTCAGCAACGGCACTTCTACGCCATGACCTGGGAGAACCAGCTGATCTGGGGGGCGACGGCGGGGATGCTGCGCGCGCTCTACGACCGGCTCTACGGCGCGGCGATGGGCTGACGAAAACGTGGGCTTTGCAGGCCCGATCCGGCGCCCTAAGTCCTGCGGCATGTCATCTTCAGAGAGTATCGGCGCACACCCCTGGATGCAGTCGCCCGCCACCCGGGCGGTGCTCGACGCGCTGGAATTGCGCGGTTACGCAGGCTGCGCCCGCTTCGTCGGCGGCTGTGTGCGCAACGCGCTGCTGCACCAGCCCATCGACGACATCGATATCGCGACGACCCTTACGCCGGACCAGGTCACCGAGGCGCTCGAAGCGGCCGGGATCAAGGTCGTCCCGACCGGGGTCGACCACGGCACTGTGACGGCCGTGTCGGAGGGCCAGCCCTTCGAGATCACCACCCTGCGCCGCGACGTCTCGACCGACGGCCGCCGGGCCGTGGTGGCCTTCACCCAGAGCTGGGAGGAAGACGCGGTGCGCCGCGATTTCCGGCTGAACGCGCTCTACTGCGATGCCGAGGGGCGGATCTACGATCCGACGGGCGAAGGGGTGGCCGACGCGCGGGCGGGGCGGATCGTCTTCGTCGGCGACGCGATGACCCGCATCCGCGAGGACTATCTGCGCATCCTGCGGTTCTTCCGCTTCCAGGCCTGGTACGGCAAGGGCGACCCGGATTCCGCCGCACTCGCGGCCTGCAAGGCGCTGAAGGGCATGCTGTCCGGCCGGGCGGCCGAACGGACCCAGAAGGAGTTGCTGAAGCTGCTGTCGGCCCCGGACCCCCGGGCCGCGCTGCGGTTGATGGCGGCGACCAGCGTCCTGTCATCCGTGCTGCCGCAGGTGAAGGCGCTGACCCGGTTCGAAAACCTCGTGGGCATCGAGTCCGACCATTTCTTCGACGTCGATGCTGAGCTGCGGCTGGCCAGCCTGCTGCCGGACGATGCGAAAGTGGCCCAGGACACCGCCGAACGGCTGCGCCTGTCGAACGCCCTGAAAGACCGGCTGGTCGCCGCCGCCGGCCGCGAGCCGCGCATCGTCTCCTGGATGAGCCCGCGCGAGACGCGCCGGGCTGTCTATCGCCTCGGCGGCAGGACGTTTGCGGACCGGGTCAAGCTGGCCTGGGCCGCGTCTGACCGTCCGGCGACAGCCAACCAGTGGCGGGCCCTGATCCCGCTGGCCGAGACCTGGACCCCGCCGACCTTTCCTCTGACCGGCGAGGACGTGGTCAGCGCCGGCGTGCCGCGTGGGCCGCTGGTCGGTCAGGTGCTGCGTGAGATCGAGGACTGGTGGATCGACCTCGACTTCATCGACGACAAGATGGCGGCAGCCGAACGGCTCAAGGCCGTGGCGCAGGGCATGGCGTATTAGGGACAGACACCTGCGGTGTCTGTCCCGCCTACGGCCACTTCACCGTCGGCGGCATCGAGCTGAGGATCGACTCGACGTTGCCGCCGGTCTTGAGGCCGAACGTCGTGCCGCGGTCGTAGAGCAGGTTGAATTCGACATAGCGGCCGCGACGGATCAGTTGCTCCTCGCGCTCTTCAGCCGTCCAGGACTCAGCCATGCGCTCCGCCACGATCTTCGGATAGCTGGACAGGAAAGCCTCGCCGACATCGCGGGTGAAGCCGAAGTCGCGATCCCAATCGCCGCTGTTGTGCTGGTCGAAGAAGATCCCGCCGATGCCGCGGGTCTCGTTGCGGTGCGGCAGGAAGAAATACTCGTCGCACCATTGCTTGTATCTGGGGTGCCAGGCCGGGTCGTGTGCGTCGCAGGCGGCCTGCAGGGCGGCATGGAAGGCCACGCCGTCGGCAAAGCCCGGCTCGCGCTGAAACGCCAGCAGCGGCGTCAGGTCTGCGCCGCCGCCGAACCATGTCTGCGTCGTGCTGAAAAAGCGGGTGTTCATATGCACGGCCGGCACGAGCGGGCTGACCATGTGGGCGATCAGGCTGATGCTGGTGGCGAAGTAGCGGGGATCGTCCGCGGCGCCCGGCATGGTCTTCGCCATCTCCGGACTGAAGACGCCGTTGACCGTCGAGGTGTGCACGCCGACCTTTTCGAACAGCCGGCCATGCATCATCGACATCACGCCGCCGCGACCGGTGTCGCGGGACCAGGGCTTGCGCTCGAATCGGCCCGGATCGCCCGGATAGAGATCGGCGGGGGCCGCATCCTCGAGCGCCTCAAAGGCGGCGATGATCCGGTCACGAAGCGATTCGAACCAGGCGCGAGCCTCGGTCTTGCGGTCTTCCAGAAGGGCGTTGTCGGTCATGTGGCGGGTTTTACAGCCCAGATCATCGGCGTCCATCCGCCGCGGATATCCATATTCCCGCGATGGTCTGTTGAAATTGGGCGTGACGCGCACTAATCGGTCCTGCCACGGGGCATCTTCGGGACGGGCCGCAACCCACTATGGGTTCAGGCTCCCGCGCCGACATGTTGTTCCGCAAGGATTTGCGAGCCGCGTCCGTTGTCGCGGCCTTTTTCGAAGGGTGATCTCAAGGTGGCCCACACCGCCGCGGACGCAACCAATCCCGTCGCCGGAGATGATCCCTCCCGTCGCGACTTCATCCATATCGCCGCCATCACCGCCGCCGCTGGCGGTGGCATTGCCGCGATCTGGCCGTTCGTCGCCCAGATGAACCCGTCTGCCGACACCCTGGCCCTGGCCAGCGTTGAGTACGATCTGACGAAGATCGAGCCCGCGCAGCAGGTGACCATCAACTGGCGCGGCAAGCCGCTGTTCATTCGCAACCGGACGCCCGAGCAGATCGCCGCGGCGGTCAAGGACGACCAAGCAGCCCTGCGCGACCCGCAGACGGACGCCGAGCGCCACAAGGACGGCAAGGCCCAATGGCTGGTTCTGGTGGGCTCCTGCACCCACCTGGGCTGCGTGCCCACGGTCGGCGGCGGCGACTACGGCGGCTGGTTTTGCCCGTGCCACGGCTCGCACTACGACACGTCCGGCCGCATCCGTAAGGGTCCCGCGCCGAAGAACCTCGTGGTTCCCGACTACGCCTTCCTCTCCGACACCAAGGTCAAGATCGGCTGATATCGATGAGCGGACATTCGACCTACGAACCGAAGACCGGTTTCTCTCGCTGGCTCGACGCGCGTCTGCCCGTCGGCCGACTCGTCTGGGACAGCTTCGTCGATTATCCGACGCCGCGGAACCTGAACTACTGGTACACTTTTGGCGGCATCCTGTCGCTCTGCCTCGGGGTTCAGATCATCAGCGGCGTCGTGCTGGCGATGCACTACACCGCGAGTGCTGCCGGGGCCTTCAATTCCGTCGAGCACATCATGCGCGACGTGAACTACGGCTGGCTGCTGCGGTACATCCACGCCAACGGGGCGTCGATGTTCTTCATCGCCGTCTACATCCACATGCTGCGCGGTCTCTTCTACGGCACCTACAAGGCCCCGCGTGAAGTGTTGTGGCTCCTCGGCTGTGTGATTTACGGGCTGATGATGGCTACGGCCTTCATGGGCTACGTCCTGCCCTGGGGCCAGATGAGCTTCCACGGCGCGGTGGTCATCACCAATCTGCTGGGTGCCTTCCCGGTGGTCGGTGACGCGATCACAACCCTGCTCTGGGGCGGTTTCGCCGTCGATGAGCCGACCCTGAAGCGCTTCTATTCGCTGCACTACCTGCTGCCGTTCATGATCGCCGGCGTGGTCGTGCTGCACGTCTGGGCCCTGCACGTCGTGGGTCAGAACAACCCGACCGGCATCGAGCCCAAGTCCAAATCCGACACCCTGCCCTTCACCCCGTACGCGACGGTGAAGGACGGCTTCGCGATGAGCCTGTTCCTGATCCTCTTCGCCGTGTTCGTGTTCTTCATGCCCGACGCGCTGGGCCACGCCGATAACTACATTCCCGCCAACCCGCTGGTGACGCCGACGCACATCGTGCCCGAATGGTACTTCCTGCCGTTCTACGCGATCCTGCGCGCCGTGCCCGACAAGTTGATGGGCGTGATCGCCATGTTCGGCTCCATCGTCTGCATCTTCGTCCTGCCCTGGCTGGACACCTCCAAGGTGAAGTCGATGCGCTACCGGCCGCAGGCCAGGCTCTACTTCTTCATCTTCCTGGTGGTTTGCGTGATCCTCGGCTTCTGCGGCGCCAAGCTGCCGGATGACCAGGTGATCCCGGGTCTGACGACGTTCAACCTGGTCGACTCCGACCTCAACAGCTTCGTCTGGCTCTCGCGAATTTCGACCCTCTACTACTTCGCCTACTTCCTGGTGGTGACGCCGCTGCTCGGGCTGATCGAGAAGCCTCTGCCGACGCCCGAAACCATCTCCTCGCCGGTTCTCGGCGGCGACAAGAAGGACTGAGCCCCGATGCTGCGCAAAGTCACCCTGCTCGCGGCGGCCCTGCTCCTCGTCGGCGGTCCCGCCCTGGCTTCGAGCAAGGCTCACGAGCCCGAGCCCGTCGCCTTCAGCTTCGAAGGGCCCTTCGGTCGCTATGACCAGGCCCAGCTTCAACGGGGCTACAAGGTCTATCGCGAGGTCTGCTCGGCCTGCCACAGCATGAACCTGCTGTCGTTCCGCAACCTCGGCGACCGCGGCGGTCCGTTCTTCGATCCGAAGTACCCGAACGCCAACGACAACCTTGTCGTGAAGGCCTTGGCGACGGATATCCAGGTGCCGGACATCGACGGCGAGACCGGTGATTCGATCACCAGGCCGGCCACCCCGGCCGATCACTTCCCGTCGCCGTACCCGAACCTGGTGGCGGCCAAAGCAGGCAATGGCGGCCTCGCGCCGCCCGACCTGTCGCTCATGGCCAAGGCGCGCGAAGGCGGTCCGGAATATATCGCCAGCCTGCTGCAGGGCTTTGGACCGCCGGAACACGGCGTGACCCTGTCCCCCGGCCAGTACTACAACAAGTATTTCCCCGGTGGCGTCATCGGCATGGCCCCGCCGTTGGCCGCTGACAAGGTGACCTTTGACGACGGCACGCCGTCGACCCTCAGGAATCAGGCCGAAGACGTGGCCGCGTTCCTGATGTGGACCGCCGAGCCGAAAATGGATGAGCGCAAGGAGATGGGCTTCTCGGTGCTGATCTTCCTGATCCTGTTCTCGGGTCTGCTCTACGCCAGCTATCGGCGGGTGTGGCGCAACGAGAGCCACTAGGGGCTCCGGCGAGACTGAAATCGAAGGCCCGGGAGCGATCCCGGGCCTTTTTCATTTGGGGCTGAGCATCAGCCGCCCGTGGCCGATGTCCAGCCGTACCCGCCAGCGCGACCACAGGTCTGTCCCCAGCGCGCCGGCCAGAGCGGGATCGAGCTCCGGCGCCAGGGCGGCCGAAGCTTCCTCGTAGAGATCGCCGTCGAACGACAGCGCCCGCAACCGCGCCGGCGCGACGCTGCGGGGCGCGGTCTCCTTCTTCGAGCCGGCCGGGACGAAGCCGGCTGCGGCCAACCGCACGGCGGCGCGCGCGCTGAAGTCCACCGCGAACAGACCCCGCCGCGCGCGGTGGTCGTCGGACACAGCGGCCTCGACCGTCGGCACGCCGGCGACCTCGATCAGGCGCAGGACGCGGCTTCCCGGTCGGGGCGGGGGCGCGCGAACCGAGAAGCGAACTCGGCAGGGCGCGAAATCGACATCGATGACATAGCGGGCCAGCACGTCCGCGCCGAGGACGCCGGCGATTGGCGTGGGAAAGCCCGGCGCCCGCCCGTCGAGGTCGGCGACCGTCACGGCGACGGCGGTCAGGGTCTGGCCGGCCACATGCCCGTTCGCCGCGAAGGTGGCCGGCAGACCCTCCATCCGGGCCCGGGTCTCATGCAGCAGCGTGACCGGGGAGGACGGGTCCAGCAGCCAGTCGCCCGCCACGCCGCCGACCTCGGCCGACACCACCACCGCGCCGTTCTCGAACCAGCAGGCCGCCTCATCCGCCCGCGCGATGGCGGGTGAAGCCAGGCCGAAAACCAGCGTCAGGCCGAGGAGAGGGCGGATCATCACCGTTGCAGCCTGAACCTCGAATCCCCTGTCCGCCAGTCGTCCGGCTGCTCGGCCGCCTCGCGCGGGCTTGCGACGCCCGGTGAGGACGTCCATGCACTGGCTTTCGGATAGGAGGCGGAACATGACGGGCTGGGTTTTGGGGATTATCGGCGGCTCGGGCCTGTATGACATTGCCGGGCTCGAGGATCGCGCGACGCTGCGCCTCGAGAGCCCGTTCGGCGCGCCGTCGAGTGAGCTGACCACCGGACGGATCGGCGCCACGCGGCTGGTCTTCCTGCCCCGCCATGGGCCCGGCCACACCATTCCGCCCGGCGACATCAATGCCCGCGCCAACATTGATGTGCTCAAGCGGGCCGGTTGCACTGACATCGTCTCGCTGTCGGCGGTCGGATCGCTGCGCGAGGACCTGTCGCCGGGAACCTTCGTCGTCGTGGACCAGTACATCGACCGCACGGTCGGTCGGCCGTCGAGCTTCTTTGGGCCAGGACTGGTGGCGCATGTGTCGATGGCCGACCCGGTCTGTCCGCGCCTGTCCGGCCTGGCGGCGCGGGCCGCGCGGGACGCGGGCGCCCGCACGGTCGAGGGCGGGACCTATCTGTGCATGCAAGGCCCACAGTTCTCGACCCGGGCCGAGAGCGAGCTCTTTCGATCCTGGGGCTGCGCGGTGATCGGCATGACCAACATGCCGGAAGCCAGGCTGGCCCGGGAGGCTGAGCTTCCTTACGCCTCGGTCGGCATGGTCACGGACTACGACTGCTGGCGCGTGGGCGAGAAGGCGGTCGAGGTCGAGCAGATCCTGGCGGTGCTGCAGGGTAACGCGGCTATGGCGCGG
>JBKJII010000423.1:0-1668 GCA_046598505.1 Caulobacter sp.
CCGGACCCGTCCGCCGGCTGATGACCGAAATATTCGCTCCAGTCGGCCGCGTAGCCGATGGCGGTCTCCGCCCCCAGCAGCGTCCGACAGTCCGCCGCCAGATCCCGCAGCGCCGCCACGGCCGGAAAGCCGTCGCCGTCGCGGATGGCGGTGATCCCGCGCAGCTCGGAGCCGATCAGGAAGCCGTCCACCCCGCCGGCCATCTGCGCCAGCTTCGCCTGGTGCAGCACCATCCGGCGAAGCCCCCAACCAGCGGGACCGGCATAGGCGACAGCCTCCCCCTCGGCGGTGAAATCGTCCGGGTCGGAATCGCCGAATAATCCTGCAATATCCGTGGCTTCCCCTGTAATTCTGCCACGCCATGGATAGCCGGCGCAGTCCATCAGGATGAACGGATACACCGTCACCTTCAGACCGCGCGCCTTCAATTCGGCGATGGCCTGCAGCACGGCGCGGTCGGCGGGCGTCCCGCCGTAGGCAGGCCCGCCCTCGTGATGTGAGATCAGATGCGCCCCGCCCCGGCCGACCCCGCCGGCCTTCCAGGCCCAGGGCAGCGTCGTTTTGCTTCCCTGCTCCACGCCCGGCCTGAACTGGCAGCTGGCCGCGTCCGGACTCGTCCCGAACCAGGCGACCACCAGCGTCACCTCGGTCAGGTTTGGCAGTTGCGCCTGCAGCTGGTCGAGCGACACCAGCAGATCCGGCCGCCCGTCGCCATTGTTGACGGTCTCGGCGGTCAGCCGGGTCAGCCCGTCCCGGCGGTGGATCACCTCGGTCGCCAGCACGAACTCCCCGGCCCCGGGGATCAGGCAGACACCGGTCAGTCGCTCCTCCAGCCCACCCTCATGCGGCGGTCGCCGGAACACTTCGAACGACAGCTGCGGCGGCCGGTTGCCGTAGGCCTCCAGCGGCAGGTCCTCGAACACCACATAGGCGCATCCGCGATAGGCCGGCGCCGCGCCCTCGATGGCCTCGATCAGCGGGTCGGCGGTCTGCGCTTCGGTCCCGCGATAGACCCGCATGGCCACGCCCGACAGGTCCATCGGCTTGCCGTCGGCCCAGACCCGGCCGATCCCGTCGATCGGCCCTTCGCAGAGCGCCACGGCGAACGACAGGCTGTAGCGATACTCGACGGTCCTCGGCCCGCCCTTGCCGCCGCCGGCCTGGCGCTCGATGCGCCGCTCCTTGAATCGCGCGGCCCAGATCACCTGCCCGGACACTCGCGCCCGGCCGAACACGGCCGCCATCGGCGCGCCCTCGGCGGCCCCCATCAGCTGCAGCTCGCGCAGCCGGGGTCCCACCTGCCGTGCAGGCTGCAGGCCGGCGATGGCCGCCCGGTCGAGCGCCCCGCCGACGAGACTGCCGATTGCGGCGCCCAGCGCGCCGCCGATAGCGCGGCCCAGGCCGCCGAGGATCACCTGTGCCATGTCAGTCGCTCACACCCGGAAAGGAAAACGCATGCGCCAGCCGCCGCCGCCACCACGGTCCGAGCCAGCTTTCGACGACAGCGCGGCCCCAATAGGCATGGACGATGCGCGGCTCGGGATCGCCGGCCGCCGTGGCCGAGGCGATGGCGCAGTGCTTGAGACAGGCGTCGGCGCTCATGCGGAACAACAGCACGTCGCCGGGCCGGATCGCCGCGACGGGGATCTCGACCAGATGCCGCCGTGC
>JBKJII010000056.1:0-3357 GCA_046598505.1 Caulobacter sp.
ACAAGACCGACCTGGTCACGCCCGCCGAGCTCAAGGCCGTCGAGGCGCAGATCCGGCGCATCAATCCCCTGGCGCCGATCCACCACACCCAGCGGTCGGCCGTTCCGCTCGATGCGATTCTCGGCCGCGGCGGGTTCGACCTGGAGCGGATCACCGAGCTGGAGCCGGAGTTCCTCAATCCAGCGCACGGCGAGGCCGGGCATGTGCATGACGACGACTGCGATCATGACCACGGCCATGACCATCATCATCACGACCACGACCATGGTCATCACCAGGCTGAAGACCACGTGGCTGCGGCCGGCATCCGCGGCGTGTCGCTGACGCTGGACCGGCCGCTCGACAGCATCCGCGTGACCAACTGGCTCAACCAGCTGCTGGCCGACAAGGGTCCGGACATCCTGCGCGCCAAGGGCATCCTCGACGTGAAGGGCGAAAGCCGCCGCCTGGTGTTCCAGGCCGTGCATATGATTCTCGAGGGCGACTTCCAGCGTGAGTGGAAGGACGGCGAGCATCGCTATAGCCGCATGGTGTTCATCGGCCGTGACCTTGACGAGGCGGCCCTGAAGGCCGGCTTCGAGGGCTGCGCGGCCTGATAAGCTGACGTTCCTCCCCTCGCAGAGGGGAGGGGGACCATGCGGAGCATGGTGGAGGGGCAGCGCCGGACTCGCCGGAACGACCTGAATTCAGGATGGGGCCGCTGGCGTTCGCGCCGCCCCTCCTCCGCCTCCGGCGGTCCCCCTCCCCACTGCGTGGAGAGGAAAGACGGTTCCCCAACGCAAAAGGGCCGGTGTTTCCACCGGCCCTTCGCATATCTGTCTGTCGGCGAAAGCCTAGACGATGTCTTCGTTGACCAGACCGATCTTGAAGTAGCCGTTGGCCTGCAGGACGTTCAGCACGGCCATGAACTGCTCGTACATCGCGTCGGCGTCGGCCTGCACGAACACGCGTTCGTCGGTGAAGTTGGCGGTCGTGCCTTCCTTCGCCATCGCGGCCTGGACGTCGGTCGTCAGGTTGTTGAAGCTGGTTTCCTTGCCGTCGATGAAGATCGCGCCCGACTTCTGGACGTAGATGATCACCGGCTTCTTGGGCTTCGGGGCGTCCGGCGGCGGCGGAATCGCGGGCGGCAGGTCGAGCGCGATGGACACGGTCGCCATCGGCGCGGCCACCATGAAGATGATCAGCAGCACGAGCATGATGTCGACGAACGGCGTGACGTTGATGTCGCTGTTCTGACCCAGATCGTACTTGGAGCCGCCGCCGCCCCCGCCAAGTTTCGCCGCCATTCGGACACTCCCTTACGCGGCCCAACGTCTGTGGGCCGCTGTCATTCGTTCAAACCCATTACGCGGTTGAAGCCGCTTGTAAAGCCTGTCTCGCTTGGCAGGCGAAAACGATCCGCCGCTGGGCAAGGCCGGGTTCGGGCTATAAACGCGCGAACATGACTTTCGATTTCGACGCCTATGTGACCGCCGCGCTTTTCGACCGTTCAGGCCGAACATTGTTCGCTCTGGGCGACGGAACCGTGCGTGCCGTAACCGACGATGGCTTCGTCACGGTGGAGGCCCACCAGGGCGCCGTGCTGGCCGCCTGCCTGCATCCGTCGGGCCCGGGCATCCTCACCGGAGGCGACGATGGCCGGGTGGTCTGGACGCGCCTTGAGGCTGGCGAGATCGCCGCCACCCTGGTCGCGGAGGTGAAGGGCCGCTGGATCGATTCCGTCGCCGCCAGCGCCGAGTCGGGACTGATCGCCTTCACCGCCGGCAGGGACCTGCATGTCCGTGATTCGAAGGACCCGGCCTTCAACCGCGTGTTCACGCACGAGAAGTCGGCCGCCCATGTGGCCTTTGACCCGAAGGGCCGGCGGCTGGCCGTGGCGACCTACAACGGCGCGGCCCTCTGGTACGCCCGCATCGCCGACCAGAAGCCGCAGGTCCTCAAGTGGGCCGGCAGCCATGTGATGGTCGCCTGGAGCCCCGACGGCCGCTTCCTGATGAGCGCCATGCAGGAGAACCAGCTGCACGGCTGGAAGGTCGCCGACGAGAAGAACCTGCGCATGGGCGGCTATCCGGCCAAGGTGAAGAGCATGGCCTTCCTGACCAACGGCTTGATGATGGCCACATCCGGCTCGAACGGCGCGGTGCTCTGGCCGTTCGCCGGTGCGACCGGCCCGATGGGCAAGGAGGCCGCCGAGATCGGCTACGACCAGTCAGCCATGGTGGTGCAGGTGGCGGGAACGCCCAACGCGTCCGTGCTGGCCGCCGGCCTCGACGACGGCCGCGTCTGGGCCGCTGATCTCAAGAGCGGCAAGATCGAGCATCTGAAGGCCGAAAAGGGCGCCGCGATCAGCGCCATCGCCATCAGCCTCGACGGCTCGCGCCTCGCCTGGGGTGACGAGGACGGCGGGGCCGGGGTGGTTGAGACGGGGTTGATCTAGTTTGAATCCTCCCCTGCGGGGGAGGCTTCTCAATCAGTCAGTCAAACCCTTCCATCTCACACCACACCTCAAACGGGTCGCGCCGTGTGCGCAGGCTGTTGATCGGAGCGCTGTCGTCGGCGTAGCCGAGGGCCATGCCCGAGAACAGCATATGGTCGTCGGGCAGGGCGATGTGCCCGGCCACGGTCTTCGGATAGCGGGCCCAGAACTCCTGGGCGCAGGTGGCCAGGCCCCGCTCGACCGCCAGCAGCATGACCGTCTGCATGTACATCCCCACGTCCGCCCACTGCGGCGGGCCCAGCTTGCGGTCGAGGCTGAAGAACAGGCCGACGGGCGCGCCGAAAAACCGGGTGTTCCTGAACAACTGCTGCAGCCGGGCCGGCTTATCCTCTCGCGGGATGCCGATGGACGCGTAAAGGTCTTCACCGCATTCGAAACGGCGGGTGCGGAAGGGGTCCCAGAGGTTGTCGGGGTAGACGTTGTAATCCGGCGTCTCGCCGCCGGGGTTGGCCGCCACCTTCGCTTTCAGGCCTTCCAGCGGGGCGCCGGCGAGGGCGTGGACCTTCCACGGCTGGAGGTTGCCGCCCGAGGGCGCCCGCTGGGCCGCGACCAGAATGTCCCGCACCAGGTCGCCGGCCACGGGCCTGTCCAGAAAGGCGCGGACGGACACGCGGCGGTCGACGGCTTGGGTAACGTTCATGGCGGGCGCTTTCGGTGAGCGACAGGGACGGCGTCAGTGGCTAGCATCCCTCCGCCGCGTCAAGGCAAGGGGAGGCCGCGTTGGATCCGCAACCGCCGCACGAGCCGGAAGAAGACGCCGTCCCGGAAACGGAGGCGGAGGTTCCGCACGACTCAGCGTCGCCTGTTGAGCCTGAGCCTGAGCCTGAGCCTGAGCCTGAGCCTGAGCCCGAGCCTGAGCC
>JBKJII010000291.1:0-6021 GCA_046598505.1 Caulobacter sp.
ATGGTCTCGTCGATGACGAACGGGTCGGCCAGCGGGCAGTCCGCGGTCAGGCGCACGATGTGATCGGCCGGGCCATGCTCGTCCAGCGCCCCGATGAACCGCGCCAGCACGTCATGCAGGGAGCCGCGGTGGACGGCGATGCCTTCCCTGCGGACGGCTTTCTCGATGGCGTCGTCGGCGGGGCTGAGGCTGGTGGCGACGACCAGTTTGTCGATCCGCCGCGCGCGGGCCACCCGCTCGATCTGCCGCACGATCATCGGCGCCCCGGCCAGCGGCATCAGCACCTTGCCCGGCAGCCGGGTGGAGCTCATGCGGGCCTGGAGGATGGCGAGGATCATGGCCCAGGACGCTAGGTGGCGTCGCGCTTCGCGTCCATCCGCGAGAGGATTTCCTTCGCCGCCCGGTCGGTCTCGGCGAGCGGCTCGTAGCTCCAGCCGTGGAAGGCGCCACCGAACGGGCGGGCCGCGCCGTGGCGTTCCAGTTCCTCATGGAACAGGCGGAATTTCAGGCTCTGGCCGTCCATCTTGAGGATGAACACCGGCTTGCCGGTGCCGGCGGCCTCGGTGGCCATGTTGGCCGAGTCCTCGGTGACCAGCACGTAGTCGGCGCCGGCGAGGAAGGCGAAGTAGGGATTGTCGCCCTCGCCGTCGAAAATGATCCCGGGCAGGTGCTTGAGGCGGGCGGTCAGCAGGGCCCGGGCCTGCGGCGGGGTGCGGCGCGAGAAGCTCATCAGCAGTGAACCGCCCTCCTGCTCGAGCGGCAGCTGGATCTCCTGGGCGATCTGCGCCGCGCGTTCGGGCGACAGGTCGAAGGCCCTCGACCGGCCGCCGATCAGCACCGCCGCGCGGGGATGGGGCAGGGGGTCGATGGCGGCGGCGAAGCGCCTGTACTCGTCGGCCAGCTTCTTCGCCGTCACCCGGTGAGGGGCGCCGATGATCGAGACGATGTTGTCGCCCTTGAGCCGGTCATGGTTGGGCGGCACGACGAGGTCGAACAGCCCGGCCGGCGCGCGCGGGTCCTGGATCTGGACGACGAAGGTCCTGCCGCCGGTCCAGCGGCGCAGGCGGATGGCCAGCGGCAGGGTGGCGCGGCCGGCCGCGACGACCAGATCCGGCCAGGGGGCTTCAAAGTGAGTCTCGGGGGTCAGCCAGCGTCGCGGGAACAGATTCAGCCACCAGGGCAGGCGGCCGACATTGCCGGTCCAGGCGATCCGCTTGGTCACGATCTGCGCCTTGCGGTGGCGGGCGACCGCTTCGGCCAGCCCGACGGCCTGGGCTTCGATGCCCGCGCGTCCATCGGACACGGCCCAGATCACGATCGGAGGAGGAGAGGGCTTCTTGACCACCGGCGCTCAATACCCGTCATCGTCAGGCTTGTCCTGACGACCCATGAACACCGTCAGACGTATGTGTGCCTGGGTCCTCGGGACAAGCCCGAGGATGACGGTGGAAAAATTGCCGGCCTAAGGGGTTTCCCCTAGACCCACTCGACCTTGAGGATCTCGTAGGCCTTGACGCCGCCCGGGGTGTTCACCTCGACGACTTCGCCCACTTCCTTGCCGATCATCGCGCGCGACAGCGGCGAGGACAGGGAGATGCGGCCCTGCTTCACGTCGGCTTCGTGCTCGCCGACGATCTGGTAGCGGCCCTCGTCCTCGGTGTCCTCGTCGACCACGGTGACCGTGGCGCCGAACTTGACCTGCGAACCCGACAGCCTGGAGACGTCGATGATCTGCGCGCGCGCGATCTTGTCCTCGATCTCGGCGATACGGCCTTCGATCCAGCCCTGACGTTCCTTGGCCGCGTGGTACTCGGCGTTCTCACTGAGGTCGCCGTGTGCACGCGCTTCGCTGATCGCCGCGATTACACTCGGGCGTTCCAGCGTCTTCAAACGCTTCAGTTCTTCGTCGAGGGACGTATAGCCCCCGGCGGTCATCGGCACTTTTTCCATTCGGAGATTAGCTCGGGTTCGCCCTGGGGAGGTGTTGATAGCCGGCCGCGGGCGCAGACGTCCGGGGGCGTGGAGACTAGTCCGGCAGGTCTGGAAACACAAGTCTGATGCTGCGATGCAGCGGAGAAGCCGGGCCCGATATGGGGAAGCGTTCGCCGGACTCGATGGAGTACAACGGGGTGTCCAGACCTCACGGACGGCGTTCCGGCACTGAATTCGCCCCGTCGAACGGCGCTAGAGTCGGATCCGATTTGATGGAATCAAATCGGCCGCTCTAGCCTTTATCTGGTCGCGCGTTCGATCCGATAACCGGTTCCCGCTTATCGGAACGCGCGCTAGGGCAGGACTTCCCGGCCGTGAAGATTTGAAGACCAGATCGCATCCGGCACGGTTTCCATCTGCGGAATCCGCTCCGGCGCCAGGGCGTCGGCGTCGATCGGGCCGACCAGCATCTGCATGGCCAGCTGCACCAGGATGGCCATGATCAGCCATGACGCGGCCGCGATGGCCATCGGCCAGGGACCGTCGCCAAAGCTGAGCGCGCCAGAACCGGTGGTCAGCAGCATATCCCGCCCGAACCCCAGTCCGACAAAGGCGGCGTAGAAGCCGAGCTCGCCGGCGGCGCCCCAGTTGCGGATCATCCGCCAGCCGACAAGGCCCAGGCCGGCGCCGAACCAGAACAGGATCGGCGCGTAGGTCACGACCGGCGCATAGGCCGTATCGCCGAAGCTCCACCAGTCGAAATGGAACGCCGCCATGTCGAGGCCAAAACGCATCGCCGACGCGACCAGCCCGCCCATCAGCGCCGCCGCCGTGCGCCAGTATCCGGCGCGCGTCAGCCAGACGCAGCCCAGGAACAGCAGCACCGAAAACAGCGACGCGACCCAGATGATCATCGAGACCATGGCGAATTTCCCCTCAGCCTGACGCTAGGTCGAAGTCAGCGGCTCGGCATCCGGCTTCATCCCGGGGATGAGCAGCGTGGTTAACCGTTCAGGCGGTGGTTGCGCGGCGCCGCGTAAGGCTGTCATCCAGAGGCCATGTCCGTCGCCCAGACTGCCGCGCTGATGATGATCGCCTCGGGCGCCACGCATGCGGTGGTCAACGCCATCCTCAAGTCCGGCAAGGACAAGATGTCGAGCCGGGCGCTGATTGACGGCTTTTCGGCCCTGTTGATGCTGCCCGTGGCCTTCCTTGTGCCGCTGCCGCACGGCGCCTGGGGCTGGCTGGCCGGCAGTTGGGCGACCCACCTCGTCTACCTCGTCTGCCTGATCAAGGCGTTCGAGCGGGCTGACATGTCGGTGGCCTATCCGGTCTCGCGGGGAATCGCGCCGGCGTTGGCGGCGGTCGTGTCGGTGAGCCTGTTTGCCGAGCCGATCACCGTTCTGGTGGCCTGTGGGATCGGACTGGTGTGCTGCGGCGTGATGGCGGTGGGGCTGGGTCGGCAGGTGGATCGGCGAGGGCTGGGATGGGCGGCCGCGACCGGCGTGACCATCGCTCTCTACACGGTCATCGACGCCCAGGGCGTGCGGGCCGCGCCGGGCGCGCTCAGCTACATCACCTGGGTCTATCTGTTCCTCGGCGGCGGCATCGGCCTGCTGTTCGCGATCTGGCGCGGGCCGCGGTTCCTGCTTGCGGCGCGCGAAGAATGGAAGCCGGGCCTGATCGCGGGCGCGCTCAGCATTGTCACCTATGGCCTGGCGCTGTGGGCCTACCGTCTGGGAGACACCCCCCGGCTGGCGGCCTTGCGGGAGACCTCGATCTTGTTCGGCGTGGCCATCGCGGTGCTTGCGCTGAAGGAACGGCTGACCGGCGGCCGCATCGCCGGAACCCTGGCCATCGCCGCGGGTGCGGCGTTGCTGCTTGCAGGGTAGAAGGCCGTCATGACCGAGATCGCCATCCGCCCCTGCACACCCGACGACGCCGGCCGCCTGTCGGTCGTGGCGGCGGCGACTTTTGTCGAGACCTATGCCGGGATCGTCGACGGACCGGACATCGTCTTCCACTGCCAGACCACTCACGCGCCGCCATCGTATGAGCGGCTGCTGGCTGATCCGGCGCGACGGCTGTTCCTGGCGACGCTGGCGCCGGGCGATGCGCCGGTCGGCTTTCTGCTGATGGGCCCGCCGGACTTGCCGGTCGAGACGACGACGGACGATATGGAGCTGACCCGCATCTACGCCCTGCACCGGTTCCACGGGCAGGGTCTCGGCCAGCGGCTGATGCAGACGGCGATCGACACGGCGCGGACGGCAGGCGCGAAGCGGCTGTTACTGGCGGTCTACAGCCGCAATGACCGGGCCAACGCCTTCTACCGCAAGTGCGGCTTCCACAAGGTCGGCACGCGGATCTTCCATGTCGGGGTCAATGACTACGACGACTGGGTGCTGGCGCTGGACCTTTGACCGGGAACAGACCCCGGTCCCGCAACCGCTGGGCCACGAACCGGGAGCCTTCCGGCGTCATATGGCCGTAGTCCCACTGCAACGGGGTCTTGGGGTTGGCCAGCGTCACACAGGATCCGCGATCGCAAAGCAGATCGTAGAGCGAGATGTAGCGAACGCCCTTGCGCGCCGCGAGCGCCCTCAGGTCGTGATCCACCTCCCCGGGCCAGTCCAGCATCCGCTGGCGCGGCAGGTCCGGGTTGTGGAACCGCCAGGACAGGATCAGCAACCGGGGCAACTCGTCGGCGTATTGCGGGATCGGTCCGATCAGGATCACTGGCATATGGCGGGCCTTCGCCCAGTCCAGCGTGTGGGCGACCCGGCCGAGGTCTTTCTCGCGCCAGCGCCCGGCCAGCAGCACGCCGTCCGGCCGCGCCTTCTCGATCAGTTCGCCGTAGATCATCGCCGACACCCGGCCGCAGACGTCGCGCTCGACCGGGTCTTTTTCGAGGTTCAGGGTGCAGCCCGAGGCGGTGGCCTGCATCACGTTGACGTCCGGGTTGGCCGCCGCGAGGCCCGACCAGAGATGGGCGGCGTGGCTGTCGCCTACGAGCAGCCAGTCCTGCCGCTTCGGGTCCTGGGTCGCGCAGAGCGCGCGGTTGTAGTTCGCCGCATCGAAGGATCCGGAGATGAAGCAGGTCCCGTCGCGGTAGCTTCCGCGCGACCGCTCCAGGCGCGAGGCGGCCATGTCGAGCGAACGCTGGTCGAAGCGCTGCGGGAAGCCTTTGGCCAGCAGAATCAGACCCGAGACGGCGCCCAGCAGGACAATCGCCCCGGCGCCGGCGGCGAACACCTGCCTGCGGGTCAGGAAGCCGCTGTTGCGGAACGGCCGCTCGATGAAGCGCAGCGACAGGGCCGCCAGCAGGATCGAAAGCAGCACCGCGACCGTCGCCTGCCAAGGGCCGGGCAGAATGAAGCGCTGGAAGGTCAACAGCGGCCAATGCCAGAGATAGAGCGAGTAGGAGAGCAGCCCGATCCACACCACCGGCCGCTGCGCCAGCAGACGATTGACCACTCCGCCCTCGCCGGCGAGGAGCAGGACCGTCCCGAGCACCGGCGCGATGGCGCCCGCGCCCGGCCAGCGGGCGTCCTTCGTGACGACAAGAAAGGTTCCGAAGATCAGGCCGAGGCCGGCGATGCCGGCCAGGTGGCGCGGCCATCCCTGGCGCAGGGTTGGCTTCCAGAGCGCCAGCAGAACGCCCGCCAGAAGCTCCCAGGCCCGGCCGAACGGCAGGTAGAAGCCGCTCTCGGCGTGGGACGGCGCCAGCACGATCGCCAGGGCCAGCGACGCCAGCCCAAGTCCGGTCAGGGCCAGGCGTGTCCGGCGGGTGAAGAAATGCGCGGCCAGCAGCATGAAGACCGGGAAGATGAAATAGAACTGCTCCTCGACCCCCAGGGACCAGGTGTGCAGGAACGGGCTGGCGGCCAGGTCGGCGGCGAAGTAGTCCTGGGCGTCGACGGCGAAGACCATGTTCGACACGTACAGAGTCGCCGCACCGCCCTGGCGGGCCAGGTCGCCGAGCTCGAACCGGGGCAGGACGAACGATCCGGCGATCAGGGTGGCGGTGACCACGAGGGCCAGCGCCGGCACGAGGCGGCGGATGCGCCGGGCCCAGAACCCGGCCAG
>JBKJII010000342.1:0-18771 GCA_046598505.1 Caulobacter sp.
GCTGGAAGGCGGTGCCCAGCGCGAAGCTCGACCTCTGCATCGCGGTCAGCAACGCCGCCGTTGCGCCCAGCTGCATCGCCCCGCCCAGCGCCGCCCAGGCGAGCGTCACCGTCGTGACCTGCAGATGCGCGGGCGTCAGCAGCAGCGCCACCGACGAGAACAGGATGCTGAACGGCAGGCCGAACAGGAACCGGACCAGGGTCGCGCCCCAGGGTCCGGCGCCGGTCAGCAGACTGCGCTGCGCCGCATTGCGCGCGACCTGAAAGGCTGCGGCCGCCACGGTGATCGGGACCCAGAGCATGTCTGTCTAGTTCCGCGCTGAGGGACAGACACCGATGGTGTCTGTCCCCATCAGAACCCGCTCGCGATCGCGGTGTCGGGTTTGCCCTTCTCCTTGCGGGAGAAGAGGTTGTTGAGCGCGTTGACATAGGCCTTGGCGCTGGCGGTCAGGGTGTCGGTATCCGCCGCCTGGCCCGTGGCGATGCGGCCGTCTTCTTCGAGGCGCACCGAGACCTGGGCCTGGGCGTCCGTGCCCTCGGTCACCGCGTGGACCTGGAACAGGCGCAGGGCCGCCTTGTGCGGCACGATCTCGTGGATGGCGTTGAACACCGCGTCGACAGGCCCGTCGCCACTGGCCTCGGCCCGGGTCTCGACGTCGTCGACCGCCAGGGTCAGCTCGGCCGACTGGCCTTCGGTGCCGGCCACGACGCGCAGGTGCACCACCCGGATACGCTCCGAGCCGCGCGCCAGGGCGTCGTCGACCAGGGCGATGAGATCGTCGTCAAAGACGTGCTTCTTCTTGTCGGCCAGTTCCTTGAACCGGACGAAGGCCTCGTTCAGGGAACTGGACGAAGGCCTCGTTCAGGGCGTTCTGGCCCAGGTCGTAACCCAGCGCCTTCAGCTTCTCACGGAACGCATGACGGCCCGAGTGCTTGCCCATGACCAGGTTGGTGGCGCCCTGCCCGACGTCTTCCGGACGCATGATCTCGTAGGTCTCGGCATTCTTGAGCATGCCGTCCTGGTGGATGCCGCTCTCGTGCGCGAAGGCATTCTTGCCGACGATGGCCTTGTTGAACTGCACCGGAAAGCCCGTGATGGCCGAGACGTAGCGGCTGGCGCGGGTGATGTGGATCGGGTCGACATCACTGTCGAAGCCGAGGGTTTCGCCGCGGACCTTCAGGGCCATGACGATCTCTTCCAGCGCGGCGTTGCCGGCCCGCTCGCCAATGCCGTTGATGGCGCACTCGACCTGGCGCGCCCCGCCCTGCACGGCGGCGATGGAGTTGGCCACGGCCAGCCCCAGGTCGTTGTGGCAGTGGGCCGAGAAGATCGCCTTGTCCGCATTCGGCACGTTCAGGATCACGTCGCGGAACATCCGGGCGTATTCGTCCGGGAAGCTGTAGCCGACAGTGTCCGGCAGATTGATCGTCCGGGCGCCGGCGTTGATGGCGGCCTCGACGCAGCGATACAGGAAATCCGGCTCGGTGCGGGTGGCGTCCTGCGCCGACCATTCCACGTCGCCGCACAGGTTGCGGGCGCGGGTGACCGACTGGACCACGGCCTCCAGCACCTCGTCCTGCGACAGCTTCAGAATGTAGTCGCGGTGCTGCGGGCTGGTGGAGATGAAGGTGTGGATGCGGCCCTGCCTGGCCGGGCGGATCGCCTCGGCGCAGCGGTCGATGTCCACGGCCGCCGCGCGGGCCAGGCCGCAAACCGTGCTTTCGGTGACGATCTGGGAGATGGCGCGGACAGCTTCGAAGTCGCCGTTGGAGGCGATCGGGAAACCGGCCTCGATGACGTCGACCCTCATTTCTTCGAGGATCTTGGCCAGTTCGAGCTTCTCGTCGTGGCTCATGGAGGCGCCGGGCGATTGCTCGCCGTCGCGCATGGTGGTGTCGAAGATGATGACGCGGTCTTGCGACGCGGCGGATACGGGGGCGGTCATGGGACGTCTCTGCAATTGCCGAATTCTGGGGTCAGGGTGCGGGTCGAGTGAGCCCCTGGACGCCGGGCCGCGATCAAGCGGTCAGGCGGACGCCCAGGGGCGGCTAAGCCCCAGCGCGAGTAGAAGCAGATCGGCGCGATCACGTTGCATGCCTGCTGGATACCGGAATCCGGCGATTCAAGCAACAGTCTTGCGCCAGAGCACCGGGAATCCGGGCTCGACGGCAAATTCGTTCCGTGAACGGTTTGCCCTACTCCGGCCGCGTGACGATCGGGAAGGCGCCTGCCGGTTTGTCGAACCAGCCGACCAGCTTTTGCAGGGCCAGCGGGTTGCCGTCGATCTTCGCCTCGCCGGACATGATTTTCGGCGCCAGCGGCGCGCCGGTGAACAGCGACTGCAGCAACAGGGCGCGCGGAAGGGTCAGGGTCGCGTCGACCTTCACGCCCTCGGCGACGGGCTCGGCCGTGAGGACCGCGTGCCGCACCTGAACAAGGTAGCGCTCGTTGCGATCCGGGAAGACGAACAGGATGCGCAACGCGCTGTCCCCGGCCTTGGCCGGATCGAGCCGCACGGCCAGCAGGTCAAAGATCATCGGCGTCGGCAGGTTGGCGATCATGTCCGACGATCCCGCCGACGGGCTGGCCGTCACCCCGCCGCGAAGCTCGGCCGCGCCGGTCAGGTAGATGTTCCGCCACAGCGAGCTTTCAGCCTGATAGCCCATCTGGTCATAGGTCCGGGCCAGCGCCGCCTTGCCCGCCGGGTCGCCCGGCTGGGCCTGAACCACATTGTTCAGCAGAGTCGCCGACCAGCGGTAGTCGCCCTGGTCATAGGCCGTCTGCGCCAGCGCCATGACCTTGCCGGCCCCACCCATGGCCTCGACGTAGCGGCGCGCCTGCTCGGCCGGCGGCAGCACGGCCAGGTGCACGGGATTGGCGTCGTACCAGCCCATGTAGCGCTGATAGACCGCCCGGCTGTTGAAGCTCATCGTGCCGTAGTAGCCGCGGTTGAACCACTCGCGGGCCAGCACCGGCGGCAGGGCGATGCGGTTGGCGATTTCGTCGCCAACATAGCCCTGGTTCATCAGCCGGACGGTCTGGTCGTGCAGGTATTTGTAGGCGTCGCGGTGGTCGGCGAGGAAATCGCGCACCACCTGCCCACCAAAGCGGGGCCATCCGTGGCTGGTGAACATCGTGTCCGTCCGGGGCCCATAGAGGCGCAGCGACTCCGACAGGTAGCCGGCCCAGGCCCTGGCGTCGCGGACCAGCGCGCCCCGCGGCGTCAGCACATTGTGCATCGTGGCGTTGGCGTTCTCGGCCATGCAGAGAATGCGCAGGTCAGGGAAGAAGATGTTCATCTCCGCCGGCGCCTCGGTTCCGGGCGTCACCTGGAACTCCATCTTTACGCCGTCGACGGTCAGAACCTCGCCGGTGTGGGTCACGCTGACGGTCGGCGCGATCAGGGTGATGGTCCCCCTGGAGATGCCCTTGCCGATGCCGGAGGTCATCTGGCCCTCGACCCCCGGCGTCAGGCTGGTTCCGAACTGGTAGTTGGCCCGCCGGCTCATCGCCACGCCGGCGATGACGTTCTCGCTCACCGCCTCTTCGAGGAAGCCGTTGGGCGCGATGACCTGCACCTTGCCGGCATCGACATCGGCCTGGCTGACGATGCCTTTCACGCCGCCGAAGTGGTCGGTGTGGCTGTGAGTGTAGATCACCGCCACGACCGGTCGGGCGCCGAGCTTTTCAGTGACCAGCGCGTAGGCGGCTTTCGCCACCTCCGCCGTGGTCAGGGGATCGATGACGATCCAGCCGGTCTGGCCCTTGATGAAGGTGATGTTGGAGACGTCGAAGCCACGCACCTGCCAGATGGTCTCGCTGACCTGGAACAGCCCGGTGTTCGAGAGAAGCTGCGCCTGCCGCCAGAGACTGGGGTTCACGGTGTCGGGCGCGTCGCCCTTGAGAAAGTCGTAGGCCGTCAGGTCCCAGGCGATCGCGCCATCGGCCCGGCGGATCACCGGATCGGCCAGGGTGCCGAGATAGCCGCGCGAGGCGAAGTCGAAGTCCTGGCGATCCTCGAACGGCAAGGTTTTCTTCAGGTCGGCCTGGGCCTTGATCGTGGCGGCGCTGGGGGCGTCAACGGCGAGCGCGGGGCCGGACAGGATGAGCGAGGCCATCAGAACGGCGAAAAGTCTGCGCATGGAGTCCCCCGGGGGATTTTTTCGTTGCCGGAAGAGTAGCCCATCGGAGCGGAAGAATAGACACCGGAGTTACAGTCTACTCTGCGGCGTCTTCCTGTTCGGCCGCGTCCTCGCGGCGGCGCAGCCAGCCGCGGGCGACCCAGGCGCCGCCGACCCAGATCACCGCGGCCAGTGCGATCATCACGACATGCTGCAGACCGCCGCCGCGCAGGATCTGGACCATCGAATTGCCCGCGAAGGCGGTCAGGGCGATCTTCGGAATGATGCCGATGGCCGTGCCGCCGAGGAAATCGCGGAAGCGCATCAGGGCCACGCCCGCAGCCATGTTGACAACAATGAACGGCGCGGCCGGCACGAGCCGCACGATCAGGCTGGCCATGAAGCCGTTACGCCGGATCAGCCGCATGAAACGGGCGACACCCTCGCCGCCGAGCACGTCACGGATCAGTCGTCCGCCGAACGCCCGGCCGAGCCAGAAGCCGATCGAGGAGGACACCAGCGTGCCGATCCAGCTGTAGGCCAGGCCGGTCCAGGGCCCGAAGGCCACCACGGCCGCCGCGATCAGCACGAACTGCGGAACGCCGATGAAGGCCAGCACAGCGAAGGCGCTGACGGCCACAGGCAACGCCCATGGGCCCCGCGCCGAGGCCAGCCAGTGTTCGACCGTCGTCTCGCTGTTCAGCCCCAGCAGCGGCGCGGCGAACAGGAACACCACCCCGACTCCGCCGAACAGCAGGAAGGCGACGACCACCGTCCGCCAGGCCTTGGCGTCCATGTTCATCAGAAACTGGAAGGCGCGCTTCATCGCCAAGGCCTCGCCGATCACACTCCGAGGGTCAAGCGAGATCGGGGCGCATTCGCGGCGGGCGGCTCGTCACCGGCGCGAGGCAACCGAACAGGGCGCTCGGAACGGCCGGACGCACAGGGCGCTCCTTCGCTTCGGCGGGCCGCGGCCGGCCGCCGTCGGCCCTCGCCGTCCGGTCCCCGAAAGGGCCTGAACCGCCCCCACCCGTCGTCGGTTCGTTGCGCTGCAACACGGGCGCCGCTATGACCCCGGGCAATCCTGACAATTCGAGTCCGGGGAGCCCAGAAGAGCCATGTCGATCGAGTCCCAGGCCCTGCGCCGCATCAAGCCGTCCCCGACCATCGGGGTCAGCGCCAAGGCCCGCGCCCTCAAAGCCGCCGGCCGCGACGTCATCGCCCTGTCAGCCGGCGAACCGGACTTCGACACGCCGGACAACATCAAGGAAGCGGCCATCGCCGCGATCCGCGCGGGCAAGACCAAATACACTGACCCCGACGGCATGCCCGAGCTGAAGGCAGCCATCTGCGCCAAGTTCGCCCGCGAAAACGGCCTGACCTACACCCCGGCCCAGGTCCACGTCGGCCCCGGCGGCAAGCCGGTGATCTTCAACGCCCTGATGGCCACGCTGAACCCCGGCGATGAAGTGATCATCCCCGCGCCCTACTGGGTGTCCTATCCGGATATGGTCCTGCTGGCCGGGGGCGAGCCGGTGGCGGTCGAGACCTCGCCCGACAACAACTTCAAGCTGGAACCGGCGGCGCTGGAAGCGGCGATCACGCCGCGCACCCGCTGGCTGATCCTCAACAGCCCGTCCAACCCGACCGGCGGCGCCTACACCCGCGCCGACCTGCAGGCCATCGCCGACGTGCTGCTGCGCCATCCGCAGGTCTGGGTGCTGACCGACGACATGTACGAGCACCTGGTGTTCGACGACTTCGAATTCACCACCATCGCCCAGGTCGAGCCGAAGCTCTACGACCGCACCCTGACGATGAACGGGGTCTCCAAGGCCTACGCCATGACCGGCTGGCGGATCGGCTACGCGGCCGGCCCGATCGAGCTGATCAAGGCCATGGGCAAGATGATCAGCCAGACCACCTCCAACCCCTCGTCGATCAGCCAGTGGGCGGCGGTCGAGGCGCTGAACGGTCCGCAGGACTTCATCAAGCCGAACGCGAAACTGTTCCAGACCCGCCGCGACCTGGTGGTCTCGATGCTCAACCAGGCCCAGGGCATCCACTGCCCGACCCCGGAAGGCGCCTTCTACGTCTATCCCTCGGTCGCCGGCCTGATCGGCAAGACCGCCCCCAGCGGCAAGCTCATCGAGACCGACGAGGACTTCGCCGCCGAGCTGCTGGAGAGCGAGGGCGTGGCCGTGGTCCACGGCGCAGCCTTCGGCCTGTCGCCCTACTTCCGCATCAGCTACGCGACCAGCGAGGACATCCTCGAAGACGCCTGCGGCCGGATCCAGCGCTTCTGCGGGAATTTGACGTAGGAGGTGGGGATGTCCGGACCGTTTGGCGAGGACAACTGGACGCTCGCCACGATCGAGGGCGGTGACGGACCGCCGTATGTTGCCCGGTTCAGGTCGACGCTCCCGTCGCAGGAATTGCGGTCGGCATGGGCAAAGTTGATTATCATCAAGTGGCCCTATGAGCCCGCCGACGCTGCAGGAATGCCGGCAAGAAAAGTTCATGCGCAAATGAATGCCTTCGAGGATGCAATCGAAGCATCCATCGAAAAGCCCGGCCTCGACACTCAGGCGGTGAGCATTACTGGCAGAGGCGAGCGCGAGTGGCGCTACTATGCGAAGGATACGGCCGCCTTTGTTGACGCCATGAACCCAGCCTTGCGAGGGCATCCTCGCTACCCGTTGGAATTGGACGCGTTCGTAGACCCGGACTGGGACGGGTTAGCCGAGTTCCTTGGGGGCAAGGGCTAAAGGGCTCGCGCCTCCATCACCCCTCCGGAAACAGCAGCGCCTCATAGTCGCGGGCGCCGTGGAGGATGTGGAGGATCGACAGATGGTCGTCCTCCACCCGGTAGAAGATCAGATAGGCGCCGTGAACGCGGCGGCGGACCCCGCGATCCGCATAGCGAGGGATGAACGGCCGGAAGCATGGCCGCTCACCGATCCGCCGCGCCTTGTCGAGCAACTCGTGAACAAAGGTCCGCGCGCGGCCGGGATTGTCGCGAGCGATATAGCGGCCGATTTCCAGAATATCGCCCCGCGCGGCGGCCGTGATAACGACCTTCACCGGTCCGTCTTCGCAAGCTCGTCATCGAAGGCTGCAGCAACATCGCTAAGTTCGAAAACGCGGCCCGCGTCGGCATCGGCAAGACCCCGCGCGATCGACGCATCAAGTGCAATGAGACGGGTCTCTCGTTCGTGCACCAGCCGCACCCCCTCGCGCAGAATCTCGCTCCGGGAGTTGTAGCGTCCGGTCTTCACGAGCTCGGTCACGACCTCCTCAAGCCGGTTGCCGAGATCGACGCTGCTGGCCAATGCTTGTTCTCCCACGCCAGTTCTCCGACGGTTAGCATAGCGCCCGCCGATAACAGTTATCAAGATTTCACGGGCCTTCGGACATGTGGCGACCCGGTCCGACGCGGGGGCTGAGCCGGAGCCTGTCCAATTCACACTGATACCCCTATAGAGGGGGTGTGTGGATTATGCTACTTAAAATGGATTTCACAAGACAATTGCTATGCATTTCGCGCGCGCGCAGGACCGTCGAAGCCCTCGAATTACGAAGCCATCCTTAGATTCTACGTCCATCTGGCGGATATGCCGACGCTCAAGCGAGCGGAGACCCTGAAATGACCGACAAGCCCAAGACCGTCTCCGCTGACGCGCTGTTCACCCGGTGGCACGAGGACCCCGACTATCGCCGCGCCTATGCCGAGGCCGATGCGGAGTTCTCCATCGCGGCGGCGATGATCGCCGCCCCCCCTACCAGGCCGGCGTTTCCAGCGCCGCGGCCTGGGCGTCGCAGCCGGTCGGCGCCGGGCCTGCGGCGACGGCGGCGGCGAGCTCGGCCTTCGCGGCCTCGAGATCGGCGCGGAACTCGGGCGAGCCGTGCTCGGCGGCGACCACGGCGGCGCCGATCAGCTGGCCCGCGTCGGCGGAGCTGGCATTGTGAACCCCGCAGATCGCCCGGCCCGTGCCCACCGCGCGGGCGCGCTTGAGGATCGCCACGGATCGTCCCGGCAGCATCTCGGCGAACACCAGGCCTGTCGCCCAGCCCCAGGCCGCATGGCCGGACGGATAGTCCCAGTTGTCCTCGGTCGTCGGCAGGGCGCCGCAGGTCTCGCCCGGATCGATCATGTACGGCCGCGGCCGCCCGTAACTCTGTTTCGGCCCATAGACCGCGCGGGTGATGTCGGGCGCCATGTGCAGGATCAGCTTCGTCGTCGCCGGCATGGTCGCCAGATTGATCTGCACACCGATGGCGCAGCTCATGTTGCCGACAATCGCCCGCTCGTTGAAGTCGGCCACCGCCATGTCCCAGCGCGGCGTGCCCTTCATCGCCCGGGTGGCGCGGAAGATGGCCCGGTCGGCATCAGCCTCGACCGACCCTGGCGCCGGCGGCGGGCCGATCAGCGACGTCGTGTCCAGACCGGTCTGGCCAAGGTAGCCGACCTTCGGAATGACCTGGGCGACCGCGAAGCTGCCGACGGTGATCGCCGCCAGCGCGCCGGCCACCACGATCCTGATCTTCCTGCTGTTGGCCATTCGGCTTCCCCGCCTTTCATGATTCCCGCGACCTTACAGGCCTGACGCAACGGAGGGATACCAGACAGACGATCGCCGCCGGCTCCTGGGGGGAGGGCCGACGGCGATGGCCTTGCTGTCATGGGGTGGTGGGCTGGCGTCCACCCCCGACAGGGCGCTTCTACCAGCGGTAGCGCGCACCCAGGGTGACGGCCGTATCCGTCCACGCGTCATTCCAGCGGTAGTTGACGTTCACGAAGGCCGAGACGCGCTCGTCCTTGCTGAACACGTCAAGACCGCCGCCGACTTCGCCGAACACGCCGTCAAACTGATCGGTGACCAGAATATCCGGGCCGCCGTTGATCAGGGTCGTCTGCCCGTCGCCATCAAACTCGTCCCAGGCGCGGGCAAGGGCCGTGAACTTCACCTTCATGGTGTCGAACTCGGAGGTGTGACCAACGCGGAGACCGATGTTGGCGCGCATGCTGGTCGCGTCTTCAAACCGGACCACGCCGCCCGGAACCGAGAGGTCGTCGATCGACGACCTCACGTAGGTCACGCCGGCGATCGGCTCGATGAAGCTGTTGGTCCCGAATCCGAAGCGGTAGCCACCTTCAAGCTGGCCACCGATAGCGGTCACCTTGCCGGTGGCGATGGTCGCGGCGCCGAGGCTCGGCGTCTGGTACTCCAGGTCGAGATTGAGACCGGTGACCGTGGCGTCGATGAACAGGCCGCCGCTGACATAGGTGCCGTAGACGCCGTACACGCCGCCTTCGAGACTGGCCAGGGTGCGGGAGGCGTTGAAGTCGACGTCGGAGTCGATGTAGCCGACGTCGACGCCGAACACCCAGACCGCGTTGTCGTTGCCGCCGCGGACCAGATCCACGCCGCCGATCAGGGCGACGGTGTTCTGCTCATAACCGGTGTCGAACACGAACGGACCGCCCGGACCCGTGTAGGTCTGGGTCACATCACGTTCCGCCAGGCTGCCGACCAGCTTCATCCAGATGCCTGAGCCAGACTGGCCGCCCGCTTCCAGGCCGTCGCGCAGATCGGCCTGACGGTCGAACCACACGCCGGTCGCCGTGTACCAGGCGCTGGTTGCGGCCTGGCTGACCGTCACGAACTCGAACACTTCGCTGTCAGGCGCACTGACCAGGGCGATCTGCGTCGTGCCGATGGGGGCCAGATGGTAGAAGAACAGGCCCGTATCCAGCGCGCCGGCGCCGTTGCGCAGCGTGTAGCCCGACGAGGTCGGATCCAGGGTGAAGGACCCGGCCGCAATGGAGCCGCCCGTCGCGTCGACCAGCACGATGCCGGTCGGGTTGAACGAGCCCGGCAGGGTGTTGGTGTTGTTCACGCGGATCAGGGTGTTACCCGACACCGCGCCGCCCGGAAGGCTGGCGCAGTCGGCGACCGTGGCCGCGGCGCAGTTGACCTGGGTCGCGGCGCCGAGGAAAGCGTCCATGGCGAAGGTCGAACCCGGCGAACCGACGAAGGTCGTTCCGCCGCCGGTGCCGCTGAGCACCAGGCGGTCGTTGGTTTCACCATCGCTGGTCGTGCCGGTCAGGCTGCCGAACAGGATCAGGCCGGAGTTGTTGAAGCGCTCCAGCCCGATGTTGGTGAAGGTCGACGCGCCCGCCGTCTCGCCGATGACGATGCGACCGGCGTTGGTAAACACATCACGCGGGGCGATGCCGGTGTCGGCGCCGAAGTCGAAGGTGGTCGCGCCGCTGGTGGCGATCAGGCCAGCCGCGGTGTTGTTCACCAGGTCATTGCCGGCGCTGAAGGTGGTCAGGCCGGTCGTGTGCCAGGAGGTCGGGCTGGAATTGTTGACGACGACGTTGGAACCCAGGCCGAGGCCAGAGAAGTCCATGCGGCCGTCGATGCGACCGGCGTTGTTGACCACAACGCTGCCGCCGACGCCGCGAATGGCGAGATCGCCGGCCGAACCCAGGATGGTGGCGTTGGTCGAGCGGATCGTGCCGTTGTTGTTGATCGTCGTGGTCTGACCGACCGGAGTGGTCACATCGACAACCGCCGTGGCGACCGAAGTTCCGAGACCGCGAACCACGCCGCCTGCGTTGACGGTGATGACTCCGCCGTTCAGGCCGTTGACCTGAATGCCGTTCGCGCCGCCCGTCAGGGCGCCGCCGGCGATAACGTTGAATGCGCCGTTGCTGATGACGTTGACGCCGTCGGCGCCGGCCGTGACCGTGCCGGTGGTCGTGACCGCCGTCGTCCCGGTGCCGCCGTTGACGGCGGTGACGCCGTTACCGGTGGCGAAGATCGCGTTGGCCGTGACCGCGATGCGGCCGGCGCTGGTCGGCTGGGTGATTGCGGTGTCGATACCGACGCCCCCGACCGGCGTTCCCGTCACGCCGATGGAGCCGTTGCTGACGACCGTGACGTTGCCGTCAGTCAGACCGTCGATTCCACCGTCGCCGATGCCGGTCGAGCGGGCGCGGATGCCGCCGGTCGCGCCGGCGACCGTCTGGCCGGCCGCGGTGGTCACGAGGACTGAACCGCGGGCGCTCGACGCGTCAATGGCCAGACCGGCGGTCGAGGTGATGGCGCCGGTCGTGGTGACCGTGACGTTGCCGGTCTGGGGCGGCGGGCCAAAGGCAAACAGCGGCAGCGTCGAGGCGACGATAGCGGTCCCGTTGGATGTGACCGTGCCGGCGTTGACGATGACGCCATTGCCGCCAAACGCCACGATACCCTGGCTGCCGAGGCCGGTCGCCCTGACCGTCGTGCTGTCGACGCGCGCCGAACCGCTGCGGTTCGGGTTGACACTGATGCCCGTCGAGCCCGCTCCGGTGGTTATGACCGTCCCGCTGGTGACACGGGCGAGGCCTGTGGCGCTGCCGGCGGAAATGCCGGTCGCACCGGCGCCTGCCGTCGTGACGCGGGTGCTGTTGACCGTCGTATTGCCAAAGGTGCTGGCGGCGCGAATGCCGTTGGCCGCAGTGTCCGCGGTAGTGACGACATTGGAGGTGACCAGGATGGCCCCGTTGTCGCTGGTGGCGACAATGCCCTCGCTGTTGGCGCCCGTCGTGGTGACGAGCGTCGAGGCGATCGTAACGGCGCCCGTGTTGGTGTTGCCCTCAATTCCGCTCGCGCCGATACCGGTCGTCCGCACGGTTCCGACGGTCAGGTTGACGGCGCCGTCAGCGGAGGTGCCGAGCACGCCGATGGCGTTCGCCCCGGAGGTGTTGATCGTGTCGATATTGGCGGTGATCGCGCCGGCGTTGGTCGCCAGCAGGGCGCCGAAAGCGCCGTCGTCGGTCGTGGTGATCGTCACGCCGGTCGGCGCGTTCACTGTAATCGACTCGGTCGGGCCGCCCTGGACGACGAGGAGGCCGATGCCAAAGCTGCCGCCCGTGTTGATCACGACGCCGTTCTGCATGTTGATCGTGAAATCGGTCGCCGGGATATAGAAGACGCCGTTGGGGTAGGGATTGCCGGCCGGGGTGCAGGTGACGTTGCTACCGACGCCGCACTCATCGATCGCCAACGCGGCCGAAGGGGTCAGCGCCAGGCCGCCGACAGCGAGCAGGGCCGCGCCTGCGGTGCTCGCAAGAAGCGAAGACGTCGCCAGCCATACGCTGCGGCGGTTCGTGGATTTCATTGAAGACAAGCGCGGCCCTCCAGCCAAAAACGCGCACCGCTCCGGCGCGCGTGAACAAGGTGTCAGCGCGACGAAGGGTCGCGGTGCTCAGAGAAACGGCAAATGGATCGAGTTGTTCCGGGGTCAACGATGAATCTCCAAAATAACTTCTGGAAATTCAATTGGATAGAAGAACGAGGACCAGAACTTCGACGGCCGGGCATGCAACAGCAAAGCACCGGACTTTTCGGACCTGTCCGCTACCCGTATTGAGTATCAGGAGGCATTCGACCGCCGCAGACGCCTGTCAGGTCCGCGGCGCCGCCGCCGGATGACTGGCGATCACAGCTCTCGCCACGGCCCGCATTAGCTCCTGGCGGGCGTCGAAAGAGGACCTGGACTGACCAATCATCACCGCCACCGCATAGACATGGCCGTCCGGCGCCGTCAGCAGGCCGACGTCGTTGTGGCCGGTCGCCAGCGCGCCCATGATCTGGCCCGTCCCGGTCTTGTGCTGCAGCAGCCAGCCGGGCGCGAGGCCGCCGCGCAGCCGCCCTGCCCCGGTTTCCGTGCCGGCCATGAGATGCAGCAGATAGGCGGTCGACTCCGGCGACAGCAGCTCGCCGCGCTGCAGCCGGCCGAGGGTGTCGACGATGTCGAGCGGGCTGGCCGCGTCCGGCGGATTGGCCAGATAGGCTTCCAGAGCAGCCCGGCGCCGGGCCGGTGGCAACTTGTCGCGATCTTCCCAGAAGGTCCGGCCGAAGCTGTATTCCGGCTTCCAGTTCAGGCCCGCGGCGCGGCTCTGCATCTCGCGCTCGCCGGGTCCGAAACGGATTTCACCGAGGCTCTTGCTGACGATGGCCACCTGCACCGCCCAGGGCCCGCCGACCTTGCGGATCAGGGCGTCGTTGGCGGCGTTGTCACTCTGCTGGATCTCGGCGGCCATCAGCTGAGCGATGGTGGCGCGATAGCCGCCCGGCCCGACCCGGTCCCGCAGCGGCTGGTGGAAGACGCTGAGGTCTTCCTTGTGAATCACCACGGTGTCGGTCAGCGCGAAGTCGCCGCGGTCGACCGCGTTCAGGACGGTGATCGCCACCCACAGTTTGCTGACGCTCTGCTGCGGCAGATGGGCGGCTCCGTTGTAGTCGACCGACCAGCCGTCGGCGACATCGAGCACGGCGATGCCGGCCTCGCCCTCGAAAGCCGAGCCGAGCCGCGCAATCTCCGCGCGGAGAACCTGTTCCTGGGTCAGGGGAGCTACCGGTCGGGGCGGCGGCAGATGATCAGGCGGCCCTCGCCCGGGTGACGGCACGGCAAAGGCGGTCGCCATCGCGATCCCGCCGATCAGTAGCCCGCCCACAATGGATCGTCCGCGCCGCATGGCCGCATTTGACCACCGACCGGGGCCGACGGCCACTGGTCTCAGGCGTCAGGCGATATCGCGGAAATAGGGCTCGACGGTTCCCTGCAGCTTCACGGTCATAGGATTGCCGTGACGGTCGAGGGTCTTGCCGACGGTGAGCCGCACCCAGCCTTCGCTGACGCAGTATTCGTCGACGTTGGTCTTTTCCTCGCCCTTGAAGCGGATGCCCACGCCCCGCTCGAGAATCGCCGCGTCATGGAACGGGCTTTTCGGGTTGGTGGCCAGGCGGTCGGGAGGGGTGTCGCTCATGTCAGGTCGGCTTTCACGCGTTCAGGCGCGGTTGATAGCCACAGCCGCGCCGGATTCCAACCGTCAGTCATTGATCCAGTCGGTCAGGCCTTCGGCGACGTGAAGTTCGCGCAAGGCCGGACGGGCCCTGATGTGCGCCAGATAGGCCGCCAGACCGGGCCAGGCGGTCGCCGGCTTCGGCATGTTGCGCGACCAGCGCATCAGCATGGCGGCGAGGAGGTCAGCGGTCGTCAAACTGTCGCCGATCATGAAGCGGCGGCCGGCGAGACGGGCGTCGAGGTGATCGAAACAGTCCTCGATCACCGCCCGCACCGCATCGCGATCGGTGCCGCCGAGGTCGTCGGGATAGAACCACAGGCGGAAGGGCGGCTGCAGGGTGTTGGCCAGCCAGAGCATCCACTGGAGCCATTCGGCGCGGGCCGGTGACCCGACCGGGGGCGACAGGCTCGCCTCCGGATGGCGTTCGGCCAGCAGCATCAGCAGGGCGGCCGTCTCGGTCACCGGCGCGCCATCGACGATCAGCGTCGGCACCCGACCCGTCGGATTGACCGTCAGATAGTCGGCCGACCGGTTCTGGCCGCTGTCGATGTCGGCCCGCTCGAGCGCGAAAGGGACACCGAGCTCCAGCAGCATCCAGTGAACCGCCAGGCTCGCCGCGCCGGGCGACCAGTAGAGTCGATACATGCGAAATGCCCCCCCGCCTGCGACAGACGAGGGGCTGCTTCCGCGAATTTTCAGGCGCTGTCGAGGGTTAGTGCTTTTCGCGCCAGGCCGCCTTGGCCGCATCGGCGGTCACGTTCAGGTGGACCTTGTCGTCATCGACGAAATCGACCCACGAGGTCGGAATCAGATGGTGCTTGAAGCCGCCGCCGAGGTCGAACTTGGCCAACTCGATATCGGTGCCGAGAACCTTGTCGACCTTGCCGACGTGCTTGTCGTCCGATCCGACGACTTCGAGGTGTTCGCGGATGTGTGAGGCGTCAATCATGGGAAGGTCTCCTTGGGATGGGTAAGCGCCCCGCCATGCAAACCTAACGGACATGCCCCCTGCCCGGTTGCGCATCGAGCGCCGTTCTTGTTCAGTCGCGCAAAGTTCCCGCCCGCTTTCGGATGATCCGCCATGAAGGCTCTTTTCGTCGCCGCCCTGATCGCCCTGGCGCCGGCCGCCGCACTCGCCCGCCCGGGCCTCGACGCCAGTATCGGGCCGGACGGTGTGACGATCACCGACAGCGAGAAGCCGGTGCTGTTCTACCGCACCAAGCCGGCCAATCCGGCCGTCGAGCCCGGACGGCTGAACTATATCCACCCGCTCTACGCCCCGGACGGCACGATCCTGACCGAGGACGGGCCCGCCGATCACCCCCATCAGCGCGGCGTGTTCTGGAGCTGGCACCAGGTGCGGCTGGGCGGCCAGCCGGCCGCGGACGGCTGGTTCATGAAGGGGCTGACCTTCTTCGTCAGCCGGACCAACTTCGACGGCGAGTCGCGTGGCGCAGGGGTGCTGACCCTGCAGGTCGACTGGATCGTCAACAGCCAGCCCGAGCTGGTGTTCGTCGCCCGCGAGGTGACGAAAGTCCGCATCCAGCCGTTGAAAGACGGGGCCCGCCGCATCGACTTCGACACTACCATCACCCCGCTCGTCGACGGCCTGTCGCTGGGCGGCAGTGACGACCCGAAGGGCTACGGCGGTTTTTCCATGCGGCTGGTGGCGTCGGACAAGCTGGTCTTCGGCTCGGCCGGCAAGGCGGTGACCCCGTCCGTGACGCCGGTGACGGCGGGTAGTTCCATGGGCTTCGGCTGGCCCACGCAACCGGGCCTGTCGAAATGGACCGTCGGCATGGCCTGCAAGGTCAACGGCCGACCGATCAGCCTGTGGATCCTGCGCCGCGAGGCGTCGATGCAGAACTGCGTCTGGCCCGGCCGTGCGCCGGTCGCCTTGCCCAAGGGCAAACCCCTGCGCCTGCAGTCCACGCTGATCATCCGGCCGTCCGGCAAATGAGCGACCCGATCAATCTGAACCGCTTTCGCAAGGCCAAGGCGAAGAGCGAAACCACGGCGACGGCGGCGGAAAACAGGGTGCGCTTCGGCCGGACCAAGGCCGAGCAGACCCGGGTCGAAGCGGAGCGCGAAAAGGCCGAGCGCGACCTCGACGGGTCCAAGCGCGACACGTGAAGGGCGCTTTGCAGAAGCGCTCGGTGAACCTGCACGGCCACGCCACCTCCCTGGCGCTGGAGCCGGAGTTCTGGGCCGTGCTCGATGCGGCGGCGAAGGCGGGCGGGTTCAGCCTGTCCGGCCTGATCGCGAGCATCGATGACGCGCGGGGCGACCGCCCGCTGGCGAGCGCGTGCCGGGTGTTTGCGCTGGCGCAACCGCCTCCCTGACCCGCCCATCCCCGCTTTCGCGGGGGTCAGCGGTTTTAGGAAATGCCTCTATGAATCCAGCTTCCGGCTGAGCGGCCGGTCGCGCTGGTCGGCCGGGATGCTGTGATAGACGGTCGCCGGCTGGATGTTCAGCCGGGCGCGGGCCGCTTCGAGGTTCTCGCCGAACAACTTCACATAGTCGACTTCCGGCAGCCAGGCGGCCGTCCTGCCGTTCCGGAACGCCTGCATGACGGCCTTGCGATAGGGATAGCCGTTGCCGATCTTCTGGTACTGGTAGGCGCCGGCGTGGGCGATCAGCGCGAAGCCCAGGCTTTTCGTCTGGCTGTAGGAAAAAGCCACCACACAGGCCTCGCCCAGGCCATCGGTGCTGTAGCCGGTGAGGACGTGCCAGACGTCGTGCACGTCGCGCATGCGACGACCATACCAGGCGAACGGGTGTCTGGCGTCGATCTCGCCCTCGGCCGTCTTGCGGCTTTCCTCGGCCAGACCCTCGGCGCTCAGGCCGCGCGGCGCGATGAAGTTGCGATAGGCCTCGCCGACCGTGCCGGGACCAAAGGTATTCAGCCAGGCGGTGTCAGACAGGCGGTCGCAGAACTCTTCCCGCTCATAGGCGATACGGCCGCCTTGCAGCGTCGACAGCAGGCGACCGTAACCCCGGGTCACGGTGTTGCCCGACAGCGCCCGCATGATCTCGAACACCTGGGCGGTGTCTTCCTTGTCCTTGATCAGCTTGCCGAGCGCCCTTGCCGCACGCAGCGGCTGAAGGCGGAACGCCGAGCGATCCCGCGCCGCCGTCGCGGCGGGCTGGGTCGGGGTGTCGGGGGTCGAGTCGAAGGCCATGGCAGCGATCCTGAGTCTTGCAGACCTTGAAAATGACGCAGGCGTCATCTTTTTGCAAGAGGTGGCGGAACGCAGGTTCGCGAGCGTGGCTTTCGGGCCTCAGTCAGCGGGCGCCGACACCGGCGCCGGAACGGGCTGCGGGTTCGGCATCGGGACCGGGGCCGGGAGGTCAGGCGTCGTCGGCAGACGAAGGCTCATCGATATCGGCGCCGGATAAAGCAGCCGGTTGGTCCAGATCCTGTAGCCGACGACGGCCGCCAACATCACGAAGGCGCCGAGCAGAAAGGTCGCGAAACCCCGGCCGCCCGAGCGCATCGACATCGCCTTAACCCGGCTTGGGCAAGGGCGCGTCCGGCATCTTGGGCGCGTCGGGCAACTGCGGCGCCTGGATGTTGACGTCGATCGACTTGTTCGGCGCGGCCGTGCGGCCCGAGTACATCATGAACGCGACGACGGCGACGACGACCAGCAGGCCCCCGACGATGAAGGCGAGGACGGGCGAGCCGCCGCCTGAGGATTGTTCAGCCATGGGGTGTTTCCTTCCCGGAGTGTTCTGACGCCGATAACGGCGCGCGGACCCGACCGGTTCCGCTTAAGCGCGGCGCGGGCTGTGCTACATATGTTCCGATGTCCGACTCTCCCCTGCCCCAGCCCCGTATCAGCGACCTCGCCCGCGTCGACGGCGCCCCCGCCTATCTCGACGGCCTGAACCCCGAACAGCGGGCGGCGGTCGAGGCGACGGAGGGTCCTGTGCTCGTGCTCGCCGGGGCCGGCACCGGCAAGACGCGGGTGCTGACCACGCGGCTGGCGCACATCCTGTCGACGGGTCGGGCCCGGCCGTGGGAGCTGCTGTCGGTCACCTTCACCAACAAGGCCGCGCGGGAGATGCGCGAGCGGATCACCCACATCATCGGCCCCCAGGCCGAAGGCCTGCGCTGGCTCGGCACCTTCCACTCCGTCGCCGCGCAGATCCTGCGGCGCCATGCCGAGCTGGTCGGGCTGAAGTCGAGCTACACCATCCTCGACGACGACGATCAGGAGCGGCTGATCAAGCAGCTTCTGATCGCCGAGAACATTGACGCCAAGCGCTGGACGCCCAAGGCCCTGTCCAGCCTGATCGATCACTGGAAGAACCGTGGCTGGACTCCCGACCGGCTGCCGCCCTCCGAAGGCGCGGTGTTCGCCAACAATCGCGGCCAGCAGCTGTACCGGATGTACCAGGACCGCCTGCGGGTGCTGAACGCCTGCGACTTCGGCGACCTCCTTTTGCACAACCTGACAATCTTCCAGCAACACCCTGATGTTCTTGCGGAATATCATGACCGCTTCAAATACATTCTCGTCGACGAATACCAGGACACCAACGTCGCCCAGTACCTCTGGCTGCGGCTGCTGGCGCAGAAGCGACAGAACGTCTGCTGCGTCGGCGACGACGATCAGTCGATCTACGGCTGGCGGGGCGCCGAGGTGGACAACATCCTGCGCTTCGAGCGCGACTTTCCCGGCGCCAAGATCGTCAAGCTCGAGCGCAACTACCGCTCGACGACACATATCCTGGGCGCCGCGTCTGGCCTGATCGCGGCCAATCGCGACCGGCTCGGCAAGA
>JBKJII010000371.1:0-8241 GCA_046598505.1 Caulobacter sp.
GGCGGCCGAGGGCAGGTAGATGCGGCCGGTGGCCGGGTCGAGCGCGGCCGTGCGGGCGCCTCTGGCCGTCGGGATCATGGCCAGTACGCGGGGTGTTCCGGTCAGGCTGATTTCGGCCAGCGTGCCGTCACCGCCTGAGGGCACGAACGCCAGATGGCGGTCCTGGTCATAGAGCGCGCCGTCTGGTCGGGGGCCGATCGTCAGGGTGGCCACGTCCTTGCCATCCGGGGCCGTGACCTTGGCCACGCCGTTGGCGCAGGCCGAGAGGATACGTTTCACGTCCCGGGCATAGGCGATGCCGGTGGGCTCCTCGCAGCCGGCCAGCGGGTAGCGGGCCAGCACCTTGCGGGCGCGCGTGTCGATCACCGCTACCGCGTTTTGATCCTCGATGTTGACATAAAGGCGTCCGGCGCCGTCGGCAGCGCCCAGTTCAAGCGCGCCACCGACCGCGACAGTTGCGATGACCTTCAGCTTGACCGGATCGATCACGCTGATGTCGCCGGAGTCGGCGTTCATCACCCAGATGGTGCGGGTCGTCGGGTCCCAGGCGACCGCATCAGGCTTGGTCCCAACCTTTAGGGTGGAGATCACGGCGCCGGTTGCGCCCTCAAAGATTGTCGCCATGTTGGCCGCGCCATCCGTCGAGATGACCCGAGAAGTTCCCGGAATCGGCATGGCCGAATGGCCCCGCTGCGTCGCCAGCAACGTCGGCGTAACCGCCAGCGTGTCGAGGTCGACCGCCATGACGCCGCTGGTCCGCGCAACATAAAGCCGGCGTTGGGTGGAGGCGACATCCAGAAGGTCCCAGCCGTCATCGGGGCCGGTGATCCGGGCAACGACCGCGTAGACGGGGGCCGGCGCTTCGGCGGCGAAAGCAACACCCGAGAGGGCCAGTGTGGCGAGAAGGGCGGCAGCGGACTGGGTTCTGGACATCGCTCTTCCTCGAAATGGCAGGGTCTTGGCTGTCAGCCCTACGCCCGAGTCGCCGGGCCGTCCCGGGTGTTTCTCGAATATTGGGGAACCGTATCTTCCGCCACTTGTGTAGCTGCTCGCCGCTGACGCGCGTGGGTGCTTCTTGGCCGGATCGCGCAGATTCGCCATCATTGGGGAACCGTAACCTTCGGGTCGGGCGACGGTCATGTGCGGACAGGCAGTTTCCGCTCGCCAGGCTTGGTTCCGGACGGGGAACCGTGACGCCGCGCGCCAGTCCGCCAGAAGGCGCGCCGACCGTCAGGCGCGTCACGGGGAATCCTGAATGAAAAATCGTTCGACGGTCGCCAACACCGCCGGAGCGCTGCTGGCGCTCATGACTCTGAGCCTCGCCACCCAGGCGCACGCCGACCTGGTGCTCGAAACCGAGACCGCCCAGATGGGCAAGAAGGGCGAGGGCAACGTCAGCAACGCCTTCCAGGTCGAACGTGACCGCGACGGGGTCACCTACCTGACCGAGTCCCAGTATGAAGTCGGACTAAGCGATCGGTCGGAACTGCTGATCGAGCCGTTCTTCTATGAACGCCAGAACCCGAAGGTCGGCCCGAGTGTGCATGGGGTCGGTGATCTTGAACTCACCTATTCCTGGATCGCGCTTCCCGAGACGGCCAGCCGGCCGGCGATCATCCTGGCGCAGAAGATCAAGGTGCCGACCGCGACCAACCGCGACATCGGTACGGGCAAGGTCGACGCCCAGAGCTACGTCATCATCGGCAAAACCTGGGGCCCGGTTAACCTCAACATCAACCTCGGCTACGAGTTCATCGGCAAGGTCCAGACGACGCACCTGCGCGACCAGTTCATCTATGACGCCTCGCTCGATTTTCCGGTCGCGCCCAAGCTGACCCTGTTCGTCGAGGGCTACGGCAACACGACTCCGGAGATTGGCGTCAAAGGCACCCAGGCCATCTCGGTCGGCGCCGAATACCAGCTGACCCGGCATGTGAACGCCTTCGTGGCCGTAGCCGACGATACCGATGACCTTAAGATCGGCCGCATCGGTCTCAACTACGGTTGGTGATCGGTAACGCCAAGGCCTACTGGCAGTCATGCGCGAGCGCGCAGGATGCCATCAGGCCTGGGTGGGCCAGCCCCGGAGTACGCCATGAACAAGCTTATCGTCTTTGCCGCCGCATCCGTCCTGATCTTGGCCGCCTCGGCCGCTGTCGCCAAACCTGTGGCGCATCACACGCACCGGATGCTTCACTATTCTGGGCAGCAGCTCGCCGGCTCGGCAAAGCTGTCGATTGACGCCGCGCGGGCCATCGCTCTCAAGGCGCGGCCCGGGGTTCTGGTGGATCAGGAGCTGGAGAAGGAAGGCGGCGGCAGCGGGTTGCGCTATTCCTTCGGCATCAAGAGCCGGGGCATCGCCTATGAGGTCGGCATCGACGCGGCGACCGGCGCGGTGCTGGAGAACCAGGCGGAAGGCGCCCACCCCGATTGACCGGGACGGTGGTCAGCGCATGGGCAGCCGCGACAACGGCTGTCCTTTCTTCGATTCCGGCGAGGAGGCAGTATCCCGCGATGAAGCTGCTTCTCGTGGAAGACGACAAGGAAGGCGCGGCCTGGGCTGTCCGCGCCCTGACCGAGGTCGGGCATACGGTCGACCATGCGGCTTCGGGGCGTGATGGCCTGATGCTGGCCGCCGGCGAGCCCTATGACGTCATCATCCTCGACCGGATGCTGCCCGGCATCGACGGGCTGGCCATTCTGCGGACGATCCGTGCGTCCGGCGTCAAAACCCCGGTGCTGTTCCTGACGGCGCTTGGCGGCATTGACGACCGGGTCGAAGGGCTGGAGGCCGGGGGCGACGACTATCTGGTCAAACCTTTCGCCATGGCCGAACTGCTCGCCCGCGTGAGCGCCCTCGGCCGCCGGCCGCCGACGCAGGACGTCTCGACCGTGCTGGAGGTCGGCGATCTGCGCATGGATCTGCTCAAGCGCAGCGTGACGCGGGCAGGGGTCCGTATCGAACTGCAGCCGCGCGAGTTCCGCCTTTTGGAGTATCTGATGCGCCACGCCGGCCGGGTTGCGACCCGCACCATGCTGCTGGAAAACGTCTGGGATTTTCACTTCGAGCCCCGCACCAACATCGTCGAGACCCACGTCAGCCGCCTTCGGGGCAAGGTCGACCGGGGACACGCGCACGAATTGATTCATACGGTGCGCGGCTCCGGCTATTGCCTGCGCGAGCCCGACTAGATGTTCCGGTCGACCAGTCTTCGCCTCGCCGCGATCTACACGGCCCTGTTCGCGGCCTCGGTCGTGATCCTGGCGGCGGTCATCTTCCTGATGACCCAGAAGGTCCTGGCCGATCAGTTCGATTCCCGGCTCAGCGTCGAAGCCGCGGCCCTCGCCCAGGAGTTTCGCACCGAGGGGCTCGACGGCCTGGTCCAGGCTGTCCGTGAGAGGGACCACACGCCCGGGGCGCTTGATTATGGCCTCATTGGTCCGCGCGGCCAGCCGATGGCGGGTATCCTGTCGAACGCCAAGGTTCCTAAGGGATGGTCGGTGCTCAATGTTCACGAGGCCGACGAGGGGCCGGAGCGTTTGCGGATTCTGGCGACGGACTTGCCCGGCGGATACCGACTGCTGACCGGCGACGATCTGGCCCGGATCGAGGCGGTCAACAATGCGGTTTTGGCTGCCTTCGCCTGGGCGCTGGGCGGGGTCCTGCTGCTCGGCGCGGCGGCCGGATACGGTCTGAGCCGTGGCGTTCACAGGCAGCTTTCGGCCATCTCCGGGACGGCGGAGGCAATCATCGACGGCGACCTCTCCCGCCGGGTTCCGGTTCGCGGGTCCGATGACGACCTCGACCGGCTGGCCGCCACGTTCAACCGCATGCTGGACCGGATCGGTGTGCTGATGGAGAGCCTCAAACAGGTCTCCAATGATATCGCTCATGATCTGCGTACGCCGCTCAGCCGGTTGCGTCAGCGGCTGGAGGCCGGCCTCGCGGGACGCGACGGCGCCACCGGGCCGGAAGCGCTGCAAAGCGCGATCCAGGACGTTGATGCGATCATGGAGACCTTCACCGCCCTGTTGCGTATCGCCCAGATCGAGGGCGGCGCGAGGCGCGCGGGCTTTCGCGCGACCGATCTGGCCGAGGTCGCCAGAACCGTCGTTGATGCCTTCGCGCCCTCGGCCGAAGAAGGGCGCCAAACGCTGCTGCTCAAGGCCGGCCCCCCAAGGATCGTGACCGGCGATCCGGAACTTCTGACACAGATGCTCGTCAACCTCGTCGACAACGCCCTGCGGCATTGTCCGCCGGGGGCTCAAATTCGGGTTGGCCTGAACGGCGATGAAGCGGGCGCGCCGGTCCTGTGGGTCAGCGATGATGGGCCGGGCGTTCCAGCCACCGAGCGGGATCGGTTGTTTGACCGCTTCTATCGCCTGGAGGCGAGCCGCACATCGCCGGGCAGCGGATTGGGTCTGACGCTCGTTTCGGCCATCGCGAAACTGCATGACGCGACCGTCGAACTGACGGATCCAGAGCCGGGCCTGCGGGTTCGCATCCTGTTTCCGTCAACGTCGGCGACGACCGAATGATGTTCCCGCTGTCTGGAAAAGCGCCAAGGGCGAGTGTCGGCATCGCAGTCCTGTTGAGCGGTCTGCTCGCCGGGTGTGCCGCCTATCGCCCCGCGCCGCTACCGACCAGGCCCTTGGCCTTTCCGGACTCGGCCGCCCTCGCCCGCGCCGCGACCGCCGCCCGCCTGCCGCCGCTAACCCTGGACCTGTCGCGACCACTGACGCCCGATGCGCTGGGTGTGATCGCTGTCCTCGCCAGTCCGGACCTGAAGGCGGCCAGGGCAAAGGCCGGGGTGGCGAAGGCCCAGGCGTTCGCCGCCGGTCTGCTGCCTGATCCGGTCATCTCGCTGGGCTTCGACAAGCCGGTTGGGGGGGCCGACACCCTGACGGCGCTGTCGGCCGCGATCGGCTTTGACACCTCGTCGCTCTATCTGCGGGATCCAATGCGCGCTGAGGCGGCCGGCGCCGCCGAACAGGTGCGTCTCGACATCGCCTGGCAGGAATGGATGGCGGCCGGTCAGGCGCGCCTGCTCGCCGTGCGCATTCTCGGCCTGCAGCGTCAGCATGATCTGGCCGTCGTTGCGCGCGCTTCGTCAGACGACATGTTGGCGCGAACCCTGGCCGCGACATCGCGCGGGGATCTGAAACAGGACGACCTGGAAGCCCGCCGCCTGGCGGCAGCGGATGCCGCCGAGCGCGAACACGGGGCGGAACGCGATCTCGCGACGGCGAGGCTGGACCTCAATCGCCTGCTTGGACTGGCCCCGGCGGTGCGGTTGGACATTTCGCCCGGCTCCGTTGCCGCCCCGCCCGCAGGCACGCTGGAGGCCCTGTTCACCCGGGCGCGGGACGGGCGGTTCGATCTCGCCGCCCTGCGCGCCGGCTACGACAGCCAGGACGCCCGTCTGCGCCAGGCGCTGCTGGAGCAGTATCCAAAGCTCGACCTGACCCTGACCGCCGCGCGCGATACGGGGAATGTGCGAACGGTCGGACCGTCCGTCGGGCTGACCCTCCCGCTCTGGAACCGCAATCGAGGAGCGGTCGCCATCGAGCAGGCGAGCCGCGAACAGCTTCGCGCCGAGTATGATCTTCGCCTGTCGGAAACGCGGGCCGATATCGCCGCCCTGATCAGCGGGCTGGAGTTGGGAGGCCGGCAGCGCCTGGACCTGCTTGGCCAGGTCGAGCCGCTGCGCAATTCGGTCGCGACGATTGAGGCCGCCGCCGCCCGTGGAGACCTCGCCTGGAGCGTTGCCGAGACCGCGCGGCAAAGCCTGACCGACAAGGAAATCGCTCTGGCCGTGATCGAGCAGTCGCTCGCCGAACAGACCATCGCGCTCGATCTGGCCGTCGGCGCGCCGTCCGGAGACCAGCCGAAATGATGCGATCCTTCCTTCTGTTGGGCCTCGTCGGCCTGCTCACCGGCGGTTGTTCCGGGTCACCGGAGGAGACCGCGCCCGAGCCGACGGCGCTGGTGCGCACGGCTGTGGCCACGTCAGCCGCGCTGGAGGATGTCGTCACCGCCTACGGCCGGGTGGAGTTCGACCCGGCGGACGGTCAGACCTTCACCGCCCCGGTCGAGGCCCGCGTAACCGCCCTGTCCGTAGTGGTCGGTCAGGCCGTCAGCCCGGGAACCGTGATCGCGACCCTCCAGGCCACCCCGGCCGCGCGGGTCGAGCTGGACCGGGCGGCCCGCGACGCCGTGACAGCCGAGGCCGAGTACCGCCGACTCGAACGGCTGAAGGCTGATGGTCTGGCAGCGGACAATGAGGTCATCGCCGCCCGCGCCGCCGCCGCAACGGCGTCCGAGACCAGCCGGAGTCTGCGCGCACAAGCAGGCGGCGGCCTCGTCGTGTTGCGTGCCGGGAGGTCCGGTGTGCTCGACGCCCTGCCGGTCAACGTCGGCGACGTCGTCCCTCTTGGCGGGCCGGTCGCCCGTGTCGGCGGACTGGGTTCGCTACGCGCGAGGCTCGGGCTGGAACCCCGTCAGGCCGCCCGTATCGCACCTGGCATGACGGTCCGTCTCGCGGGACTGACCCCCGGCGGACGGGCCTTCGAGGGCCGGGTGCTGTCGGTGGATCGCCGCGTTGATCCCGCGACCCGGCTGGCGGGTGTGCTCGTGGCGCTGCCGGGCCAGGCCGGCTTCCTGCCCGGTGAGTCCGTGAAGGGCGATGTCGTGGCTGGCCGCCGCGCCGATGGCGTAACCCTGTCCCGCGAGGCCTTGCTGTACGACGGCGATCACCCGTTCGTTTTCGTCGCCATCGGCGGCAAGGCGCAGCGCCGGCCCGTCACCCTCGGCATCGACGATGGCGCGCGCGTTCAAATCCTCACCGGCGTGACACCCGGCGACCGGGTAGTCGTCGAAGGCGGCGCGGCTCTGGAACCGGATATGGCCCTGCGGGAAGGCCCGGCCGCCGCGAAAGCCCCCGGATGATCGGCTGGCTCCGCACCCATACGCGGTCGGTTATCGCCGCCTTCGTCCTGCTGACACTGGCGGGCGTGCTGGCGGCGACGCGGCTGCCGGTCAGCCTGTTTCCGCGTATCGATTTTCCCCGCGTCGTGGTCTCCATCGACGCCGGCGACCGGCCGGCCGACGAAATGGCCGCCCAGGTCACCCGGCCGCTGGAGCAGGCGCTTCGCGGTGTCCCGGGCGTCGTCGGTCTAAGGTCGACCAGCACCCGGGGCACGGCGGAGGTCTCGGTCACGTTCAACTGGGGCGCGGACATGATCGCCGCGACCCTGCAGGCCGAGTCTGCGGTCAACGCCGTTCTGCCGGACCTGCCGCCGGGCGCCCGGTTCGAGGTTCGCCGGATGGATCCGACCATCTTCCCGGTGCTGGGCCTCTCCCTGACGTCGAAGACGGTCGGGCCTGTTGCGCTGCACGACTTCGCCGAGCTGGAGATGCGACCGGTGATCGCCTCGGTTCCCGGCGTCGCCAACGTCGAAGTTCTCGGCGGAGCCCGGAAGGAATATCAGGTACTGGCCGATCCAGCCCGGCTGCAGGCGCTGGACCTGTCGGTTGAGGACCTCGCACGGACGCTGTCGGCCAACAATCTGGTGGTCGCCGTCGGCCGTCTCGAAGACAGGCACCGGCTGTACCTCGTGCTGGCCGAGAATCGCATCGTCGATGCCCGGGACATTGGCCGAACGATCATCAAGAGCGGCGCCGGCGGCGTCGTGCCCCTGTCCGCCGTCGCCGAGGTGCGCGTCGCCCAGGCGCCGCAATGGACCCGCGTCACTGCGCAGGGTCAGGACGCGGTGCTGGTCAACATCCGCCAGACCCCGGGCGCCAACAGTGTGGCGCTGGTCAAGGCGGTCAAGGCGCGGGTGAAGACCCTGCGCGCCCAGATGCCGCCCGGCGTGACCGTGACGCCCTACTACGACCAGTCGGAGCTCGTGACGGCCGCTGCCGCCAGTGTGCGCGACGCGATTCTGATCGGCGCCCTGCTGGCCGGCGGGGTGGTGTTCCTGTTCCTGCGCAGTCTGCGCCTGACGCTGATCGTCGCCCTGCTCCTGCCGGCGACGCTGGCGGCGACGGCGCTGTTGCTCAGCCTGCTGGGGATGACGTTCAACATCATGACCCTGGGCGGCATGGCGGCGGCCGTGGGGCTCGTCGTCGATGACGTGGTGGTCATGCTCGAACATGTCATGCGTCGTCTGCAGGAACGGCGGCGCGGCGAGACAGAGGGCGCCGGCGCGCTGGAAGGCGCGGCGGAGATGGTCCGG
>JBKJII010000101.1:0-1520 GCA_046598505.1 Caulobacter sp.
CCGGCCGAGCAGTGCGAAGACCTGTTCATGGACTTCGACGCCCTGCGCGAGCTGCGCTCGGGCCTGGGCACCGCCGCTGTGATCGTCATGGACAAGGACACCGACCTGGTCCGCGCCATCGCCCGCCTGAGCTACTTCTACAAGCATGAGAGCTGCGGCCAGTGCACGCCGTGCCGCGAAGGCACCGGCTGGATGTGGCGGGTGATGGAGCGCATGGCCACCGGCGAGGCGGACATGAAGGAGATCGACACGCTCCTCGACGTTACCACCCAGGTCGAAGGCCACACCATTTGCGCCCTCGGCGACGCCGCCGCCTGGCCGATCCAGGGCCTGTTCCGCCACTTCCGCCACGAGGTGGAAGACCGCATCACCAGCTACCGCGCCGGCAAGCCGCACGTCCAAGGGGCCAGCCTGATCGCGGCGGAGTAGGCGGCGATGGGACCCGCCTCGATTGTGTTCCACACAAGCATGGCGGACGTCGCGTCGGGGATCGTTTGGGCGATAGTGCAGCCAACAGTCGCTATTGCCCTTGCTTGGCGCATGGGCTGGCGTGGTCTGCTTCTGGCGGCGCCATGGAGCATTTTCGCGGCGCTCACGCTGCTGGTGAAGGATGCCGTGACCTACGCCGAGCCGGTTGATGAATTCACAAAGCTTGCCACCGCTCTTCAAGGGGCCGGCACACCGGCTTTGCTTCTCAGCTTGATCCTCCTCGTCGTCGTTGGCGTGCGAAGCAAGGGTCCGGGCGGCGCTGTAGATGACTGACGAGGCCACCGAAATCGAACTCGAGATCGCCGCACCGCCCGAGGAGCGGTCCTGGGCCCGGTCGACGGCGCTGTGGTCGGTGCTGGGCGGGATCGCGACGATCATCACGGCGGTGACGGCGGTGCTGGCCGTCTATCTCGGCCTCGACCAGATCAAGGTCGCCCGTCAGCTCCAGACCATGGACTCCACCTACGCCAGCTGGAACGTGCTGAACCAGGTGACCATCGCCAACCCCGAGCTGGCCTGCCCCAACACCGAGGAAGCCTTCCGCAAGCTGATGGCCACCCCCGATCCCGCCTCGCGCACCGGCGGCACCTATCAGGACCGTTACACGGCCTACGGCTACATGCTGATCACCACCTCCGAGCAGGTGCTGGAGATGGCGCCGGACAATCCGCGCTGGGAGTTCCTCATCGAGGAGCGGATCAAGTGCAACGCTCCGGCGATCCGCTACCTGCAGAAGGAAGGGACCTACGAGAAGCGCTACAGCTGCCGCTTGCGGCAGACCATCGCCCGCGCGCTCGACCAGCCGGTTCCTGTCTGTCCGAAGGGGGAGAGTCGGTGATCCGCATCCGGCCGCTGATCTGCGGAACCATCACCGCCCCGCTTGAGCTGTTCGAGGAAGGGCTCACCGGCCCCCGGACCGTGCCGGTGATGGCTTTCCTGATCGAGCATCCGACGCGTGGCCGGGCTGTGTTCGACACCGGCCTGCACCCCGACATGGCCGGCAAGGCCCTGTTTGGCGATTACCACTGCGA
>JBKJII010000077.1:0-4852 GCA_046598505.1 Caulobacter sp.
TTCATTGACCACCTGTCGCGCCTCAAGCGCGAGCGGGCGATCAAGAAGGTCGAAAAGGCCGCCCGCGCGGCCTGATCCTATTTGCGGCTGGTGTCGCCACTCGCGGCGCGCTGTTCGTCGGCCTCGCGCTTGGCGTCTGCCGACGCATCCGCAACGCCTTGCTGGACCTCGCCGGCGGTGTCCTTGACAGCGTCGGCCGCAACCGCCCCGGCATCGCCGATGGCGGCGCCCGCTTCCTTCACATCAGGGTTGGCCGCGATCTCCTGGGCCGCTTCCTTCATCTCACCGCCGACGGCCGCGGCGCCTTCACCGACCTGGGTGCGGTCTTCCTTCGAGCAGGCGCCCAGCGCCAGGCCCAGGGCGGCGATCGAGACGATGATGAGCTTATGCATTGAGGTGTTGCCTTCCCGAGATTGGTTCCCAACATCAACGAACCGTGACCGTCCGGGTTCCCTGAGCCTTTCGCCCGGGCGCGCGCGCCGCTAAAGCCCGCCCATGCGCCTCGCTTTCCTCGGAACTCCTGACTTTGCAGTCCAGGCTCTCGACGCCCTCCTCGCGGCCGGGCACGTGATCGTCTGTGTCTATTCCCAACCGCCCGCGCCGCGCGGACGGGGCCAGACGCTGCAGCCCTCACCGGTGCACGCTTTCGCCGAGTCGCGCGGGCTGACGGTGCGGACGCCGGTCTCGATGAAAGCCCCCGAAGAGATCACGGCCTTCCAGGCTTTGAACCTCGACGCCGCCGTGGTGGTCGCCTTCGGCCAGATCCTCGTCGCCGAAGTGCTCGATGCGCCCCGCTTCGGCTGCTTCAACGTCCACGCCTCTCTGCTGCCGCGCTGGCGGGGAGCGGCGCCGATCCAGCGGGCGATCATGGCAGGCGACGCGCTGACAGGCGTGGAGGTCATGCGCATGAGTGTCGGCCTCGACGAGGGCGCGGTGCTGGCCACCGAGACCGTTCGCATCGGGCCGCTGGATACCGCGGGCACACTGCATGATCGACTGGCCGAGGCCGGCGCGCGGCTGCTGCCGCCGACCCTGGCGGCTATCGCGGCCGGGACCGCCGTCGAGACGCCCCAGGCGGAAGAGGGCGTGACCTATGCAAGGAAGATCAAACCGGCCGAGGCGCGGATCGACTGGACCCGGTCGGCTGCCGAGATTGACTGCCATATCCGCGGCCTGTCGCCTTTCCCCGGCGCCTGGTTCGAGGCGGCGTCCGAAAAGGGCCCGGTGCGGGTGAAAGTGCTGCTCTCGCGGGTCGAGGATGCGTCCGGCGCCTCCGGCCAGACCCTTGACGATAGCTTGCAGATCGCTTGTGGAACCGGCGCGGTGCGCCTGCTGCGGGCCCAGCGCGAGGGTAGGTCGGCGCAGGACGCGGCCGACTTCCTGCGCGGCTTTCCGATCGCCGCCGGGACGGACTTGGCCTGATGCCCCGCTACCGCCTGACCATCGAGTACGACGGCCGGCCGTACAAAGGCTTCCAGGCGCAAGCGGACCTGCCCAGCGTGCAGGGGGCGATCGAGACGGCCGTCCTCGGCTTCAGCAGCCAAGCGATACGGATTCACGCAGCGGGCCGGACCGACACCGGCGTCCACGCCACGGGCCAGGTCATCCATGTCGATCTGACGAAGGACTGGTCACCCGACGTCGTGCGCGACGCCCTGAACGCGCATCTGGTCGCCGAGCCGATCGCCGTGCTGGACGCCGAGGTGGTGGAAGACGACTGGCACGCCCGGTTCTCGGCCACCGAGCGCCGCTACCTCTACCGCATTCTGGCGCGCAAGGCGCCGCCGGCGCTCGACAAGGGCAGGGTCTGGCATGTGCGCAAGCCGCTGGACGCAGCGGCCATGCACGACGCCGCCCAGGTCCTGATTGGCCACCACGACTTCACCACCTTCCGCGACATGCAGTGCCAAGCGAAGTCGCCGATGAAGACGCTGGATATCGCGGGGGTCGTCCGCGAGGGCGAGGAGATCCACGTATCCTTCGCCTCGCGGTCGTTCTTGCACCGGCAGGTCCGATCCATGGTCGGATCTCTGGCCGAGGTCGGCGTGGGGCGCTGGACAAAGGCCGATCTGAAAGCCGCGCTCGAGGCGAAGGACCGCACGGCTTGCGGTCCCGTCGCCCCGGCGGACGGCCTTTACCTGACCGGCGTGGGCTACTGATCAGTCCATCAGGTCGGCCGGGACCTTGCCGCCGTTCTCCGACAGTTTCCGGATGACCTGCTTGTGCAGCCAGATGTTCATGGCGGCGCTGTCCGATTTGTCGCCGGTGTAGCCAAGCTCATCGGCCAGTTCCTTGCGCTCGGCGAGGCTGCTTTCCATGCCGACCAGCTTCATCAGGTCGACGATGGAAGTGCGCCAGTTGAGAGTCTGCGGATTGGCGGCGGCCATGTCCTCGAGAACCGCTGAGACATCGACCGGCGCGGCCTTGGAGGCGTCTCCGGGAGCAGCCGGAGCAACGCCCGGCGCAGGCGCCGGCGCGGACGTTGACGGCGCGACCTTGGGCTTGTGCCCGAAGATCCTGCCCATGATGTTGCTGAAAATACCCATGTCGCCTCGCGCACTGCGGAATGCAGTGGGAGCGAAACGTCGGCCGAGGTGCGAGGTTCAATACGATCGGCGCCGTGTGGCCTATGCGGCGAAGCGCTCGAAATAGCGTTCGAGGATCCGGAGGTAGGCGGCCTGAAGATCGCGGATCTGGCTGACCGGCACGCGCTCGTCGACGGCGTGCATCGTCTCGCCGACGAGGCCGAATTCCAGTACCGGGCAGAGCGCACGGATGAAGCGGGCATCGGAGGTCCCGCCGGTTGTGGACATGTCCGTCGTCTGGCCCGTGGTCTCCAGAATCGCTGCGGCGACCATTTCGGTGAAGGGGCCTTCGCGGGTCAGGAAGGCCTCGCCGCTGATGATCGACCGGACCTCGACGCGGCCTCTGAAACCCTCGCCACACGCGGCGGCCGTGTCGGCGATCCAGGCCTCCAGTTCGGCGCCCTGATGGGCGGGATTGAAGCGGATGTTCAGCCGGGCCTTCGCCTCGCGCGGAATGATGTTGGTGGCCGTGTTGCCGACGTCGATGGTCGTGACCTCGAGGTTCGACGGCTGGAAGCCTTCATAACCGTCGTCGAGAACCCGGGCCTGCAGGCGGGACAGGATGTCGATCAGCACCGGAACGGGATTGGCCGAGCGGTGCGGATAGGCGACGTGGCCCTGGATCCCTTCGACGGTGATCCAGCTGTTGATGCTGCCCCGGCGGCCGATCTTGATCATGTCGCCCAGCCGCGCCGAGCTCGACGGCTCGCCGACAATGCAGTGGTCGATCACCTCGCCCTCGGCGGCGAGCACTTCGACGACCCGCTTTGTGCCGTCGAAGGCCAAGCCTTCTTCATCGCCGGTGATCAGGAAGCTCAGCGAGCCCTTCGGCTCACCCTGGGCCAGGAACGACGAGACAGCGCCGATGAAGGCGGCGATGCCGCCCTTCATGTCGACCGCGCCCCGGCCGATCAGAACGCCGTCGGCCAGCGCCGCTTCGAACGGCGGGCTGGTCCAGGCGGCCGCGTCCCCGACCGGCACGACGTCCGTATGCCCGGCGAAACAGAGGTTCGGGCCGGCCGTACCGCGTCGGGCGTAGAGGTTCTCGATCTCGCCGAACTTCATCCGGCGACAGATGAAGCCGAGGTCCTCCAGCGTCTGATGGACGATGTCCATGGCGCCGAGGTCGGCGGGCGTCACCGAGGGGCGGCGGATCAGATCGCGGGCGAGGTCTACGGGGTCGATCAGGCTCATCGGCCCGTTTAGGACCGAGAACGCTGCGGGCGCAAGCCGCTCGGCGGTACTGGCCCGAAGCGGTTGGGGCCGGTCGAACCGCGTCGAAAGCCGAGTTCGACGAGGGCCCACAGATCAAGAGCCAGTCCGGCCAACACGGCGCCGGCCGCTGCGATGCCGCCTTCGCCAGTCTGCTCGGTCAGTAACTGGGCGGTCGCAAAGCAGGCAAATGGCGCCAGCCAAAAGGGGACCAGCCACCAGGCGCTCTTGTCCCGGTCATGCAGCCGGCGAACGGCCAACGCCAGACCAATGAAGAGGACCGGCGCCAGCAAAGCCAATGGAATGAACGCAATGTCTCCGGCGCCCATGGCGACAAAAATCGTGACGACCCAAACGATCGTGATCATGACGGCGATGGCCAGTTGCAGTCGCCAGTATGTCAGCCTCGACGCGCGGCCCTGAAACGAAAACAGGCTCTTCAGTCGATCCATGATGCTCTCCCCTCGCACCACCTTAGGTCGAACGGTGGGTCCACTGCTAGTCCCGCAGCAGGTCGTTGATCGAAGTCTTGGAGCGGGTCTGGGCGTCGACCGTCTTGACGATGACGGCGCAGGACAGGCTCGGGCCGCCGTGCGGATCCGGCAAGCTGCCGGGGACGACCACGCTGTAGGGCGGCACGTAGCCGCGATGAACCTCGCCGGTCTTGCGGTCGACGATCTTGGTGGTCGACGTCAGGAACACGCCCATCGACAGCACGCTGCCCTGGCCGACAATGACGCCCTCCACCACCTCCGAACGGGCGCCGATGAAGCAGTCGTCCTCGATGATCGTCGGGTTGGCCTGCAGGGGCTCGAGCACGCCGCCGATGCCGACGCCGCCCGACAGATGCACGTTCTTGCCGATCTGCGCGCACGAGCCGACCGTGACCCAGGTGTCGACCATCGTGCCTTCGTCGACATAGGCGCCGATGTTGACGTAGCTCGGCATCAGGACCACGTTGCGCCCGATGTAGGCACCGCGCCGGGCCACCGCGGGCGGTACCACGCGCACGCCGGTGGCCCTCATGGCTTCTTCATCCAGGTGCGAAAACTTGG
>JBKJII010000292.1:0-3413 GCA_046598505.1 Caulobacter sp.
GGGCGATGCGCCTGTCGCGTCGCCCGCGCCCAAGGCCGCCGAAGCGCCCAAGGCTGAGGCGCCGAAAGCCGCCGCGCCGGCGCCCGCCACGGCGCCCGCCACGGCGCCCGCCACGGCGCCAACCTCGGCCGCCGCCCCCAAGCTCAACGGTTCGAGCGGCGAGCGGGTGTTCGCCTCGCCGCTGGCTCGCCGCCTGGCCCAGGCCGCCGGCATTGATCTCAAGTCCATCGCCGGGTCCGGTCCGCATGGCCGGGTGATCAAGGCCGACGTCGACGCCGCCCGCGGGAAGAGCCCCGCCGCTGCGCCGGCGCAGGCCGGCGGCGTGTCCGCCCCCGCTCGCCAGCATCAGACCCTCGAACAGCAGGGCATCCCTGCCGGCAGCTACGATCTCGTCCCGCTGGACGGCATGCGCAAGACCATTGCCCGGCGGATGACCGACAGCTTCCGCGACGTGCCGCACTTCCCGCTGACCATCGATCTGGAGATCGACGGCCTGCTGGCCGCGCGGACCCGGATCAACGCCATGCTTGAGCCTCAGGGTGTCAAGGTCTCGGTCAACGATCTGGTGATCAAGGCGGTGGCCGTGGCCCTGACCCGGGTGCCCGAGGCCAACGCCAGCTACACGCCCGACGGCATCGCCATGCACCACCACGCCGACATCGCCATGGCCGTGTCCGTCGATGGTGGCCTGATCACCCCGATCATCCGCGCCGCCGAGACCAAGGGTCTGGCCGCCATCGCCGGCGAGGCCAAGGATCTGGCGACCCGCGCGAGGGACAAGAAGCTCAAGCCCGAGGAGTTCCAGGGCGGCACCTTCACGGTGTCGAACATGGGCATGATGGGCATCAAGTCGTTCGCCTCGATCATCAACGAGCCGCAGGCCTGTATCCTCAGCGTCGGCGCCGGCGAGCAGCGGCCGGTGGTGAAGAACGGCGCGTTGGCGATCGCCACCGTGATGACCGTGACCCTGACCTGCGATCACCGGGTGGTGGACGGGGCCATCGGCGCGAGGTTCCTTCAGAGTTTCAAGGCTCTGATCGAAGATCCTCTGACGATGATCGTATAGGGACGCGGGTCATGGATTTCGATCTCGTCGTCATCGGGTCCGGTCCAGGCGGTTATGTCGCCGCCATCCGGGCCAGCCAGCTGGGCCTGAAGTGCGCCATCGTCGAGCGGGAAGCGCTGGGCGGCATCTGCCTCAACTGGGGCTGCATCCCGACAAAGGCGCTGCTGAAGAGCGGCGAGGTCTATGAGCAGCTGGCGCATCTGGGCGACTACGGCCTGTCGGTGACCGGGGCCGGGTTCGACTTCGGCAAGATCATCGCCCGTTCGCGCGGCGTTGCCGCGACGATGAACAAGGGCGTCACCTTCCTGATGAAGAAGCACAAGGTCGAGGTGATCGAGGGCGACGCCAGGCTGGAAAAGGGCTCGCCCGCGCCGAAGGTGGTCGTGGCGCTAAGGGCGGGCGGCTCGCGCACGGTCACAGCCAAATCGGTGATCGTGGCCACCGGCGCCCGCGCCCGCGAAATCCCGGCTATCGGCCTGGCGAGCGACGGGGACCGTGTCTGGACCTATCGCGACGCCCTGGCGCCGAAGCGCCAGCCAAAGACCCTGGTGGTCATCGGTTCCGGCGCCATCGGCATCGAATTCGCCAGCTTCTACAGGGCGCTCGGCTCGGATGTTACGGTCGTCGAAGCCGTCGACCGGATCATGCCGGTCGAGGACGAGGAGGTCTCCAAGGCCGCCCGCAAGGCCTTCGAGAAGCGCGGTATCGCCTTCCGCCTCGGGGCCAAGGTGACCAGGCTCAGCAAGAGCAAGACCGGCGTTTCGGTCGCGCTGGAAGTCGGCGGCAAGGCCGAAACCCTGGAGGCCGAGGTCGCAATTGTCGCGGTCGGCATCGCCGGCAATATCGAAAACCTCGGCCTCGAAGCCCTGGGCGTAACGCTCGACCGCGACCACATCGCGACCGACAGCCACAGCGCCACCAATATCCCCGGCCTCTACGCCATCGGCGACGTCGCCGGCGCGCCCTGGCTGGCGCACAAGGCGTCCCACGAAGGCGTCCACTGCGTCGAGCACATCGCGGGTCTCAAGCCCGCGAACCTCAACACCCCGATCCCCGGCTGCACCTACGCCAACCCGCAAGTCGCCTCGATCGGCCTGACCGAGGCGGCGGCCAGGGCGGCCGGGCATGAGGTCAAGGTCGGCCGCTTCCCGTTCCGCGTGAACGGCAAGGCCGTCGCGGCCGGCGAGGTCGAGGGGTTCGTCAAGACGGTGTTCGACGGCAAGACCGGCGCGCTGCTGGGGGCCCATATGATCGGCCACGAGGTCACCGAGATGATCCAGGGCTTCGGCGTGGCCATCACGCTGGAAGCGACCGAGGAAGACCTGATGGCCACGGTGTTCGCCCACCCGACCATGAGCGAAGCCATGCACGAGTCGGTGCTCGACGGCTTCGGCCGGGCGCTGCACATCTGATCGAATTCCCTCTCCCAGCGGGAGAGGGAGGGGCCCGACGCGAAGCGTCGGGAGGGTGAGGGGTTACGGCGTCGGCGCGTTTGCCTGAGCCGTTCCTAACCCCTCATCCGACCTGCTCCGCAGGCCACCTTCTCCCTCCGGGAGAAGGATAAGGCCGCCCTACGCCGCCCGCGCCTCCGTTTCGGCCATGCGCTGGATGGCGACGTAGTCGGTCTTGCCGGTGCCCAGGACCGGGACCTCCGGAATCTTGACGATCTTGCGCGGCACCGACAGTTCCGGCGCGCCAAGGCTCTGTGCGTGGGCCAGCAGCGGCGCGACGGTGGCGTCGATCCTGTCGGTGAACAGGATCAGCCGCTCGCCCTTCTTGGCGTCGGGCATGGAGATGACCGCGTGGCGGCCTTCCGGCCAGACGGCGATGGCCAGATCCTCGGCCGCCGTCAGGGAGACCATCTCGCCGCCGATCTTGGCGAAGCGCTTGACCCGGCCCTTGATCGTCACCCAACGGTCATTGCCTTCGATCATCACCACGTCGCCGGTGTCGTGCCAGCCGTCGGGCAGGGGATCAATGCCGCCCTTGTCGTTCAAATAACCGGCCATGACGTTGGGTCCGCGCAGGAACAGGCGACCGCCGCCGGCGATGCCCTCGACGGTCTCGATGCGCGTTTCCATGCCCGGCAGCATGCCGCCGACGGTGCCGCGGCGGTTGTCGGTCGGCTTGTTGACCGCCACCACCGGCGAGGCCTCGGTCGCGCCGTAGCCTTCCAGCACAGGGATATTGCCGAAACGCTCGGCGATCAGGTTGTGGGTCTCGTCCCGCACCTTCTCGGCGCCGCAGACGATGAACTCCAGCCCCGACATGTCGCCCGGATCGGCCGAGCGGGCGTACTGGTTCACGAAGGTGTCGGGGCCTCGATCCTGCTGGCCACCGACACCTT
>JBKJII010000298.1:0-9999 GCA_046598505.1 Caulobacter sp.
TGAAGGCCGGTACGGTCGTGATCGCCCACGGCCCCATCGCCGCGCTGAAGTGGCCGGCGATGACCATGAAGTTCAAGGTCGAGTCCGCCGCCGTTCTGAAGGGCGTCACGGTCGGCAAGAAGGTCCACTTCGTCCTGAAGAACGAGCATGGCAAGCCGGTCGTCTCCGAAATCCATGTGATATGACGCCGACGCGAGCGTGGTCCTGATGATTCCGCTCGCGACCCCTGCCTGCGAGACAACGGGGCGAACGCCATGACCAATACGACTGTAAGGCCTTGGCTGAGGGGCATGCTGGGACTGGTGCTGGCGGCGGGTATCGCCGTCTCGCCCCTCAGCGCGCATGAGGGCGACGAGCATCCCGCGCCGGCGGCGTCGGCCGCGTCATCGCCGGCCGCAACGCCCTTGTCGCCCGAGGACATGCCGGTCACCGACATGGCCTGGCCGTCAGACGACGACGGCGGCATGATGATGACCCACAAGGCCAGGCCCGCGACCTTCGAGGGCCGTCTGATGGCCTGGATCGGCATGTGGCATCCGGCGGCCATCCATTTCCCCATCGCCCTGCTGTTGACGGTCGCGTTGCTCGAACTTCTCGCGACCGTCCGCCGCCGGCCGATCTACACCGCGAGCAACAAGGTCCTGCTGGCGGTGGGCGTCGCCGGGGCCTTCGTCGCCGCGCCGATGGGGTGGCTGAACGCGGGATTGCCGACACCCGACGACGGCTTCGCCCTGACCCTTCACCGCTGGCTGGGAACCGCGATGCCGTTCCTGATGCTGGCGCTCTGGTTCCTCAAACGGCCGGCGGATGAAGCCGCAAAGCGTCTGGGCTCGCGCGCTTACGAGGCGCTGCTCGCGGTCACGGTCCTGCTGATTCTCGTGCAGGCCTACTTCGGCGCGGTGATCACTCACGGCGCCGAGCACATGAAGTTCTGAGACCGTTTCGCTGAGCTGGATCAACGCGAGGGGCGAGCGTTGATCCAAAAGACAGATCAGGGCCGACGCCACGCGTTGGTCCAGTCCAACCGAGGTTTTGATGCCCGATATCGCCCGCCGCACACTCCTGAAGAACGCCGGCCTGCTCGGAACCGGGTTGGCCATGACCAGCCTGTTTCCGGCCTGGGCGCGGAGCAATTCGGGCGGCCTTGTCCGGGATCTGCCCACGCTCGCGGGCGCGGACATCAAGCTGCGCATCGGCCACACGGCCTGGCCGATTGACGGTCGTCACGGTCACGCCGTGACCATCAACGGGACCGTTCCCGGCCCGCTGATCCGGCTCAAGGAAGGGCAAATCGCCCGCATCTCGGTCACCAATGACCTTGACGAGGACACCTCGATTCACTGGCACGGCCTGATCGTGCCGTTCCAGATGGACGGGGTTCCGGGGGTCAGCTTCCCGGGCATCAAGCCCGGCGAGACCTTCGTTTATGAATTCCCGGTCGTTCAGTCCGGGACCTACTGGTATCACAGCCACTCGGGCCTGCAGGAACTGCAGGGCCACTATGCCCCCATCGTCATAGAGCCCAAGGAGGCCGATCCCGTCGCCTACGACCGGGAGCATGTGGTTGTCCTCGGCGACTTCTCCTTCCAGCACCCGCACGTCCTTTACCGGAAGCTCAAGCAGCAGCCGGGCGTGTTCAACATGCAGAAGGAAACAGTCGCCGGCCTGCTCGCGGGCCGTGACCAGAGCTTCAAGGACCGGGTCGAGTGGGCGAAAATGAGGATGGACCCGACCGACATCTCCGATGTCACCGGGTCGGTCTACACCTACCTCGTCAACGGCCACGGTCCGCTGGACAACTGGACCGCCTTGTTCAATCCGGGCGAGCGCGTGCGGCTGCGTTTCATCAACGCGGCGGCGATGACCATCTTCAACGTCCGCATCCCCGGGCTGTCGATGACGGTGGTCCAGGCGGACGGCCAGAACGTGAAGCCGGTGACGGTGGACGAGTTCCAGCTCTCCAACGCAGAGACTTACGATGTCATCGTCCAACCGACCGAGGACAGGGCTTTCACCCTGGTCGCGGAAGCGGTTGATCGCTCGGGCATGGCCCGCGCCACGCTGGCCCCCCGTCCCGGCGTGGTCGCCGCCGTGCCGCCGCTCCGCGAGCGCCCTGTCGCCACCATGCGGGACATGGGGATGGACATGGGCGGCATGGACATGGGTGGCGAGGGCGGCATGTCGATGGACGGCATGGACATGTCCATGCGCAATGGCGACAACGCGCCGCAGGTCAAACTGGGGCCGGGCGTCCAGATGATCTCGCCGATGCCGGTGGACCGCACCGGCGAGCCTGGGCAGGGCCTGCAGAACGTCGGCCACAAGGTGCTGGTCTACACCGACCTGGAGGCGCTGGGGCCGAATCCGGACACCCGGACACCGTCCCGCTCGCTGGAGCTGCATCTGACCGGCAACATGGAACGCTTCATGTGGTCGTTCGACGGAGAGGCCTACAGCGAGGTCACCAAGCCCATCCCGTTCCGGCTGAACGAGCGGGTGCGGGTCACCCTGGTCAACGACACGATGATGTCGCACCCGATGCACACCCACGGGCATTTCTTCGAGCTGCTGGTCGGACCGAAGGGCCGACATCCGCGAAAACACACCGTCAATGTCGCGCCGGGTGGAAAGGTCTCGTTCGACCTGACAACCGACGCCCCGGGCGACTGGGCGTTCCACTGCCACATGTTGATGCACATGCATGCGGGCATGTTCCGCATCATGAGCGTCCGCCCGCTGACGGGAGAGGGCGCATGAGGCCCGTCGCGATCCTTGCGGTGATCCTGACCGTCTCCGCCTCGCCCGCTCTGGCCCAGCACACGGGCCATTCAATGCCCCCGGCAGAACCGGCGCCGGATGACACTCCGACCGCCGCGCCGGCTCAGGCTTCCCAACCACCCGCCACTCAGGGGGATATGGCGGCAATGCCGGGCATGGACGCCCCGACGCCGGTTGCGACTGAAGACGTCGTCGGCGACGAACCCGCTCCACCGGTTCCCGCTGACTTTGCGGCGGACAGCGTCTTCGATCCCGCCGCAATGGCGCGCGCGCGCGCCGGGCTGCACCTGGAACATGGCGGCAGCATCAACTCCAAGGTGATGGTCAGCCTCGGCGAGCTCCAGATCCGTAACGGCGAGAACGGCTACCGCTGGGAAGGCGAAGCCTGGGTCGGCGGCGACATCAATCGGTTCGTTGCAAAGACCGAGGGCGAAGGCGCTGGTGAGTTGGAGAGCGCCGAGGTGCAGGCGCTCTACTCGCGCGCGGTCAGCCCCTATTTCGATCTTCAGGCCGGCCTCCGGCAGGATTTCCAGTCGGGACCGAAGCGCACCTACGCCACCGTCGGATTTGAAGGTCTTGCGCCCTACTGGTTCGAGACATCAGGCGCGCTCTTCCTGTCCAACAAGGGCGAGCTGCTCGGTCGGCTGGAGGGGACCTACGATCTGCGCCTGACGCAACGCTGGATCCTGCAGCCGCGTATCGAGGCCAACCTGTCCGGGCAGGACATTCCTGACTTGGGTCTGGGCTCCGGCGTCTCGAACATCGAGCTGGGCCTGAGGCTTCGCTACGAGATCAAGCGCGAGTTCGCGCCCTATGTCGGCGTCTCGCTCGACAGCAAGTTCGGTGGTACGGCCGACTATGCCCGCGCTCTGGGCAAGGACGACCATGCGACCAGCTTCGTCATCGGCGTGCGCGCATGGTTCTAACCCCTGGTATCGGAGTTCCCCCATGGTTCTGAGAGCTCTCGCCTTTTCACTCTGCCTGACCGGAATGACCGCTACCGCGTTCACGCCGGCAGGTTCTGTCCAGGCCGCCACCGCGGCCGCCACGCCGGTCGCCGTCATTGATCAGTTCCACTCGGCGATGAAACGCGGCGACGCCAACGCTGTGGCCGCGTTGATGACTGATGATGCGGTCATCTACGAACAGGGCTGGGTGGAGGTCTCGAAGGACGAATACGTCACCGGCCATCTGCCCGGCGATATCGCCTACAGCGTGGGCATGACCGACCGGGTGGTGAGCCGGCGGGTCTCGGTCTCCGGCTCGGTCGCCGTCGTCATGACCCAGGGCCGCACCACGGGAACCTATGAGGGCAAGGCCGTGGATCGGGAAACCACCGAAACCATGGTGCTCAAGCGGGTTAAGGGCGATTGGCGCATCACCCACATCCACTGGTCCTCACACGCGGCCAAGACCTAGGGCTCTTCGAGCGCCAGCGCCGCCGCCAGCGCTCGCCTGGCGCGATAGACCCGCAGTTCAACAGCCTTTGCGGTCAGGCCCAGCAGCCGGCCGGCCTCTTCCTGGCTGAGCTCCTCAAGCGCCGTAAGGATCAGGGGCTCCTTCAGTCCCGGCGGCAGGTCGGCTATCGCCCGGTCCAGTCGGGAGAGTCGCTGCTTCTCCAGCACCGACATTTCGGCGGATGGCGTCTCGTCCCGAAGATTCAGCCCGGTCTGACCGTCCAGGGGGACGCTTCGCGTCAGCCAGCGCCGCACCGTCCGTCGGCGGGACCAGTCGCGGCATTTGTTGAGCGCGATGCTCCGGAGCCAGGGCGGAAAGGACCGCGCGGCGTCATAGCGTCCGAGCGCTGTCCAGGCCGCCGCAAACGTCTCCTGCAGGAGATCGTAGGCCTCGTCAGGGTTACCGGTGTAGCGGCGGATGAACCGATAGAGCCTGTCCTTGTGGCGGGCCATCAGTCGGGCGAAGGCGCGCTCGTCGCCCGCAACTGCGCTGGCGGCAAGCTGGTCGTCCGGCGTTTCGAAGTCCGCGGTCACCGATCGTCTTGGGTCAGCGCCGCGATCACTTCCGCATCAAATGTCCTGGCCTGCTGCGGCGACAGGACGGCCCGCATGTCGAACACATGGGCGACGGTCGCCTTCTGCAGTTCGCCCATGGCCATGTGGAGATGATCGATCGCGGCCTCGACCTCCGGCGACTCCTTGTGGCCCTGGCGAATCGCGGCGGCCAGTTCACGGTTTGCCGCCCGAACATCAGCCTCCAGCACCTTTCGTTCGACCGCGTACTTTTCCTCGATGGCGTCGAGCCTGCGGGTCTGTTCGGGGGTCAGGTCCAGATCCCTGTGGACCATGTCGTGCAAGGAAGGGCCGGCCGTCTGGTGGCTGATGACATAGTAGGCGCAAAGCGACGCGCCGCCTCCGGCCGCCAGAGCGGCGAGGATCACGGTGATCAGCAGATTGCGCAGTCCGGGCTTCATGGGAGTGCCTCCAGCAGGTCGCGTCGCCGACCGCGCCACGCGTCTCCAGACTTACGCGCGACCACGCTGAACCCCTCGCGCCCACAAGGCGACAGAACGCAGGCTCCGGCGTTGAAAGCCATGGCGCTCAACGCATTGTCCGCTGCAACAGCGTGACGAGTTCATCGGTCTTCTGCCGCTGCTCCTCCGGGTCTCCGCTGCTGAAGGCGGAGGTGACGCAGTGGTCGATGTGCTCGCGCATAAGTTCGGTCTCGACCTTGGTCAACGCCGCTCGCACCGCCTGAAGCTGGGTCATGATGTCGACGCAGTAGCGATCCTCATCGACCATTCGGCCGATGCCTCGCACCTGACCTTCGATGCGTTTCAGGCGGTTCATGAGCTTCGGCTTGTTTTCGCGGTCCACGGCGCACCCCTCTTTGGATCAAGGATATAGGCCGCCGAGAGGTATTTTCCAGATACCCCGCGGGGGTGTTGGTCGAAGCGGACGGGTTGCGGCGCCGGCGGACGCTCCGATCCGTGGCGCATGTGCGCCTTGCCAGACAGAACGAACACCTCCGGGCCGGGTTTGATCCCTGTCAACGCGTGGCTCTCGCAGGGAGATAGTCTCAAGGCAGGAACGACAGGAGACAGTGCCATGACCGAGATCAGTGCACACGCACCCGAAGGGGCCCCGCTCGGTGTTTTCCGCTGTGCGGCGACGGGCGGCGTCGTGCTCGGCCTCGTCTTCTTTCTGTGTTGGGCGGCCACGGCGCTGAACGCATTTCCTGCATCGCACATGTTCGTCGCGTTGTTCACCACGGCGCCCGAAGCCTCGGCATCGGCCCTTGGCATTGGTTTCTGCGCGGCTTTGGCTTTCGGCGCCGTCGCGGGCGCCCTGACGGCGGTGGCCTACAATCTGTTCGGTTTCCTTGGTCGGCGCTGACGCTGCGGTCCTGGAGCAAGATCCTGACCGCCAGGTTCAGAAGCTTTTTGACGATGACGGCGGTCGCGGCTGGCTCCGCCGCCTTGTTCTGGCTGCTGCGGGACCATTGGGGCCACGGCCTTGGCGTCTTGCCCTACCTGCTCTTTCTCGCCTGCCCGTTGATGCACCTGTTCATGCATCACGGTCATGGAAACGGACATCAGGAACATGACCTCCCGGCAAGACAAGATGAGCCAACAACTCGACCAGGCGCTTGACCAAAGCTTCCCTGCCAGCGACCCGCCGGCCCTTGCCGCACCGGCGGGGGACGCGCGGGATGTGACCGGGTGTTGCTGCAATCCCGCCTCTGCCCAGGAGGCTGCCAGGCCGATCGGGGTGGCGGAGAAGACGTCCGGCTGCTGCGGCGGCAAGGCCCAGGTCTGATACGCCGGGCACGACGTTCGAGCCTTTGACGCCGACGTGCCAGGGCAGGCTTGAAATACCCGTGTGGGGTATATAGGTAGTCCTCCTGGCCGAGGTCGATCTGCCCAAGGAGAGGCTATGAACGAGACACACGCAGCCTGCCATCACCACGGCCACGATCATGGTCCCGGTGAGGAGGGCAAGATCCTCGATCCCGTCTGCGGCATGGCGGTCGATCCGGCCGCCACGTCTCATCATGCCGAGCACGACGGCGCGGCCTATCACTTCTGTTCGGCGGGATGCCGCACGAAATTCCTGGCCGACCCCGACCGTTACCTGAACAAGGCGGACCAGCCGCCCGCGCCCGCAGAGGCGCCCGGCGCCATCTACACCTGCCCGATGCACCCCCAGATACGGCAGGTAGGTCCGGGCTCCTGTCCAATCTGCGGCATGGCCTTGGAGCCGGAAACGGTGACGGCCGACTCCGGGCCGAACCCCGAGCTGGCCGACATGACGCGCAGGTTCTGGGTCGCCGTGGCCCTGAGTCTGCCGGTGCTGTTCCTCGAAATGGGCGGGCACCTGTTTGACCTCCACGCGTTCATCGCCCCCGGCATCTCCAACTGGATCCAGTTCGCGCTCGCGACGCCGGTGGTCCTTTGGGCGGGCTGGCCTTTCTTTGAACGAGGCTGGGCGTCGCTCAGGACCCGCAATCTCAACATGTTCACGCTCATCGCCATGGGCGTCGGCGTGGCCTGGGGCTACAGCGTCGCAGCGGTGCTGGCGCCAGGCGTCTTCCCGCCGGCCTTCCGCAATATGGACGGCAGCGTCCCGGTCTATTTCGAGGCGGCGGCGGTGATCACAGCGCTGGTGTTGCTGGGCCAGGTGCTGGAACTGGGCGCCCGCGAGCGCACCTCGGGCGCACTCAAGGCGCTGCTCGATCTCGCCCCCAGGACAGCCCGCCGGATCAAGGGCGACGGGACTGACGAGGAGGTGACTCTGGATCTGGTCGTGGTTGGCGATCGGCTGCGGGTTCGTCCGGGTGAAAAGGTCCCGGTCGACGGCGAGATCGTCGAAGGTCGCGCGTCCCTTGATGAGTCGATGGTCACCGGCGAGTCCATGCCCGTGACGCGGGACGTCGGCGACAAGACCATTGGCGGGGCCATCAACAAGACCGGCTCCTTCATCATGCGCGCCGAGAAGGTCGGCGCCGACACCCTGCTGTCGCAGATCGTGCAGATGGTCGCCCAGGCCCAGCGCAGTCGCGCGCCGATCCAGCGTCTGGCGGACAGGGTTTCCGGCTGGTTCGTGCCGGCCGTCATTGCCGCGGCGGTCCTCGCCTTCGCCGTCTGGGCGGTCGTCGGACCCGACCCCCGATTGAGCTACGCCCTGGTCGCCGCCGTCTCGGTGCTGATCATCGCCTGTCCCTGCGCGTTGGGGCTGGCGACGCCGATCTCGATCATGGTGGGCGTGGGACGGGGCGCCCAGGCGGGCGTGCTGATCAAGAACGCCGAAGCCCTCGAGCGGTTCGAGAAGATCGACACCCTGGTCGTCGACAAGACCGGCACCCTGACCGAGGGCCGGCCGGCGGTCACGACGATCCAGCCCGCCGCTGGCATTGACGAGGCCGAGCTGCTTCGCCTGACCGCCAGCCTGGAACGCGGCAGCGAGCATCCGCTGGGCGACGCCATTCTGCGCATCGCCGCCGAGCGCAAGATCGTCCTCGCCGAGGCCAGCGCCTTCGACTCGCCGGTCGGTCGAGGCGTCCTGGGCGTGGTGGATGGCCGCAGGATCGCCATCGGCAGCCGCAGTTTCATTGTCGAGCAGGGCGCCGAACCCGCCCCGCTCGACGCCGATGCAGAGGCGCTGCGGGGCAAGGGAGTCACGGTGGTGTTCGTCGCTCTGGACGGAAAGCTTGCCGGCTTCCTGGGGATTTCCGATCCGATCAAGGCGAACGCGCGCGCGGCGATCGCCGCGCTCAAGGCGGCCGGGATGCGCATCGTGATGATGACCGGCGACAACCAGACGACGGCCAGGGCGGTCGGCGATGCGCTCGGCATCACCGAGGTCGCCGCTGAGGTTCTGCCCCAGGACAAGGCCGCCGTGGTGACGCGACTGCGCGGCGAGGGCCGCGTCGTGGCGATGGCCGGCGACGGCGTCAATGACGCGCCGGCCCTGGCTGCGGCCGATGTCGGGATCGCCATGGGCGCCGGCGCCGACGTGGCCATCGAGAGCGCCGGCGTCACCCTGCTCAAGGGAGACCTCGACGGCATCCTGCGGGCGCGCAACCTGTCAAAAACGGTGATGCGCAATATCCGCCAGAACCTGTTCTTCGCCTTCATCTACAATGCCGCCGGCGTGCCGATCGCGGCCGGCATCCTCTATCCGGCCTTTGGTCTGTTGCTCTCGCCGGCCATCGCCGCGGCGGCTATGGCGCTCTCCTCGGTCAGCGTCATCGGCAACGCCCTGAGGCTGCGCGCCGTGAAACTGTAGGGTCAGCGAACGACACCCCGATCAGGAGGGGCTCGCCTGATCGGCCGAGGACCCGGACTTCGCGCAGTCTTCCGAAAAGTCAGGGAGTGGGTCGAGCGGCGCGTCTGTGTTGCAGCGCCGCGGAAATCTCGTCGTGGGCCTTGCGGGAGATGGCGTAGGGCCAGATCAGGCCGAGGCCGATGCAGGAGATCGCCGCCGCCAGCGGTCCGTGCGCCAGCACCAGCCGCATGAGCGCCTCCTGGGGGACGACGACCAGGGCGCCGTGGACGGCCTGGTGGGGCATGCCGATCAGTTCCAGTCCGAAGCCGGCCAGCAGCACGCCGACGCCGCTGGCCGCCTTGGCCGCAAAGGCGATGCCCGAAAAATAGAGCCCCTCACGGCGATGCCCGAACCGCAGTTCGTGCTCGTCGGCGGCGTCGGCCATCATCGACGGAAAAGCGACCAGCACCAGCCCGATGCCGATCCCGGCCACCAGCATCATGACCAGAAGCTGCGGGACCGCCGCGGTCCCTGACGGGCGGTAGAGACCGCTCACCCACAGCAGCGGCGGCGCCAGCCAGACCAGGTTCAGCATGGTCACCCCGATCATCACCACCGAACGTTTCTCGAACCAGCGCGACAGGGCCGGCGCCGACGGCACGCCGATCAGGGTTCCCAACAGTAGAACGAAGGTCAGCATCTGGATGGTTTCGGTGCCGATCTTCCAGACGAAGACGTTGATATGGTTGCCGAAGGTGCCGTTGACGCCGATGGCGACCATAATGGCGAGGCAGGCGAAGAACAGCGTGCGGAAGGAGCGGTTGGAAAAGATTTCCGCCACCTCGCGCGGCAGGCGCAGGAGCATCGCCTGATGGCTGACCTCGCTTTGCGGCAGGCCGGCGGCGTACCGGGCGATGCCGGCGCAGCACAGCATCATGCAGAGCGCCAGGGCGGCGGCGACCGACCAGCCGAAGGGTGGGTAGGCGGCGGCTCGCAG
>JBKJII010000403.1:0-4608 GCA_046598505.1 Caulobacter sp.
AGCTCGACCGGGCCAGCCAGCCGATCGTCCGGCGGTTCGTGGCCAGCAGCGGGGGCAGGGCTGTTCCTGCTTAGGGTCAGTCGTGGCCGCTCAGGCCGCGACCAGCCCGGGAATATCGCGCAGATCGGCCGCCAGCCCGGCGCCCATCAGGGTGATGAAGTTGTCGCGGAAGAACTTCCGCCGTCCCGCCGCCGACACACCTTCGAGTGAATCATTGAACCGTTTCAGGGGATTGCGGCCACCTTCTACATGCGGAAAGTCCGACGAGAACAGGCACATGTCCTCGCCGACGTTGTTGATGATCCAGCCGACGTTCTCGTGGGGGTAGGGGGTGGCGAAGAACTGACGCTGGAGGATCTCGCTGGGCTTTGCGGACAGCCGCTGCAGCCGCTCTTCCTTGCCGAAGGCCAGGGCCGCCGAATCCATGAACTGCATCAGGCTGGGCAGCCAGCCGGCGCCCAGCTCGATGGCCCCGAACTTCAGGTTCGGGAAGCGGTCGAACACACCGTCGAAGACCAGCGTCGGCAGGGTCTGCCAGATCGACACCGGGATGGTCATGAAGCTCAGCGAGGTGAAGTTCTCGGCCCCGCCGTGGAAGTCGAGCACCTGCGGCCCGCCATTCTCGAAATAGGCCGGGTTCATCTTCTGCTCGCCGCCGACATGAAACAGGATCGGCAGGCCCGCCTCCTGGGCCAGGGCCCAGAGCGGGTCGAAGTCGCTGTGGCTGGGCGCGTGGTGAGCCGGCACCTGGGACGGGATCATCAGGCCCTTGCAGCCCATGGCGATGGCCTCGCGGGCCACCGCGACAGCGCGGGCCCTGTCGACCAGCGGCACATAGGCGGTTGGCAGCAGGCGCCGGTCGACGGCGCAGTAGTCGACCATCATCCGGTTGTGCGCCCGGGCCGCCTCGATGGCGAGGTCGGGGTCACCGTCATGCTCCAGCCGGAACAGGAACAGGCCGGCGGTCGAAAACACCAGCTGGCTGGCGAACCCGAGCAGGTCGACGGCGCGTGGCCGGTCGGCGGAATCAAAGGCGCCCATGGCCTGGTAGTTCTTGCGCAGCAGCAGCTGGTCGTCCGCGCCGGCGCGAAAGTCCGGGTCCTTCTGCAGCACCCGCGCCGCCTCGGCCCAGCTTTCGTCGCGGCCCTTGCGATTGATGTTCGCGGCCAGCGCCTCGCGCCAGGCCGGATCGGCGTAGCGCTCGATGGTGCCGGGAAGCTCCATGACGTGGGAGTCGGCGTCGTGGACGGTCTGTCCTTCAACATAGGGCATCGCGGGGTCCTCCCGGCGGATCTCGTGCGCTGCGGTCCGCCTGGGCCTATTCGGCGACCGATCCGCGAAAGCGTCAAGGGTCGCGATAGCGGCATGGCTCCCGGCATGGTGTAGGGTGGGAGCCATGCATCCCTCTCACATCGGCCTGCTCCAGAATCTCGTCCTCGCCACGGCGATGATCGGGGTCACGGTGCTGATCCACTTCTGGGGCCTGATCCTGCTCCTGCGCATCATGGGCCACACCGGGCTACGTCAGCGGGCCGAGAAGAGTCATATCGGCCAGGCCACGCTGGTGCTGGTGGTCGTGTTCGGCATTTTCGGCCTGCACACCCTGGAGATCTGGCTCTACGCCGTGGTCTACATGGCGCTCGGCGCGCTGCCGGCGCTGGAGCCGGCGCTCTATTTCTCGACCGTGACGTTTGTCACCGTGGGCTATGGCGACGTGGTCCTGCCGAAGGCCTGGCGGATGCTCAGCGCCATCGAGGCGGCCAATGGCGTGATCCTGATCGCCTGGTCGACGGCCTTTCTGTTCTCCGTGACCGGCCGGCTGAGGTTGCTCGAGCACCAGTGGCTCGAACCCAGAAGGACCCGGGAGGCGCGCCCGGTCGGCGAAACGGATGACGCCGACCGGAAGGCTCATCCGGATCAGTCCGCAACCGTCCAGCGGCCGTAGCGCATCGGCCTAGCTGGCGGATTGCCCCTTCGCCGCGGCGACCTGGTCGACCACGGCTTTCCAGCGGTCGCCCATGGCGACGACCATCTGCTTGCGCGTCATCAGGCGCGGCAGCCAGCGCAGCCGGCCGTTGCCCTTGCCGGTGATGACCACAGTCTTGCGACGCAGGAAGGCTTTCAGTCCGGCTGAAGCCACCGACTCCGAGCTGTCGAGCCCCGGGCGGCCCGTCCCGGCGCCGGGCAGGTCGCTGGCCACGGCCGCGAAATTCGAGGCCGTGCCGCCCGGGCAGAGCGCCATGACATGCACCGCGCTGTCCCGCGTCTCACCCCACAGCGCCTCGCTGAAATAGAGCACGAAGGTCTTGGCCGCCGAATAGACCGCCGCATAGGGCAGCGGCACGAAGGCCGCCGTCGAGGCGACATTGATGATGCCGCCCCTGTTGCGCGCGATCATGCCCGGCAGGCAGAGCCGGCTGAGCTCGACCAGCGCCGTGACGTTCAGCTGGATCATCCCGGCGTTCGACGGCGGCTCGATGTCGAGGAAGCCGCCCCATTTGCCGAAGCCGGCGTTGTTGACCAGCAGATCGACGGCCATGCCCTGGCCGTGCACCGCCTGCATCAGCTGGGCCGCCGCGTCGGGCTGGCCAAGATCAAGGGCGACGACGGCCACCTCTGTGCCGTGTTTCTTGCGCAGGTCGCCGGCGAGCGCCTGCAGCGCGAGGTCGGACCGCGCCGTGATGATCAGCTTCGCCCCGCGGGCCGCCAGATCCTCGGCGAAGGCCTTGCCGATGCCCGACGATGCGCCGGTGATCAGCGCAGTGGCACCCTTGTAGGTCTTCATGTCGTTTCCCCCGAAACCCGATCTAGCGGGCATACCCCACATTGGCGGCCGCGCCTGTCTGTCCTCGCGCCGCCTGCGTCGCCCAGTCAAGATCGGCCAGATACTGCCCGGCCACCGTCAGATGCACCGGCGACAACATCAGATGCAGGCCGCGCGGCTTGCTGGTCGCGCTGGTCACCCAGCCGCGCTCGTACAGCTTGCCGAGAATGGCCATGCAGTCGACGTCGTCGCGGGTGAAGGCGAGGATGCCCAGCTGCGGCGCGCCGATGACGGTGAAGCCGCGCGCCTTGACCCCGCCCTCAATGATCTCCCGCGCCCTCGTCACCTGGCCATGCTTGGCCCGGTAGCCGTCGACGCCCAGCACGGTCATCACCGCCCAGGCCGCCGCGATGGCGCCGCCCGGCCGGGTGCCGGCCAGGGTCGGGGTGGTCATCTTGCCCGCCGGCCAGTCGCCGACCTCGAAGATCATGTGCTGCTTCAGCGCCTCGGTACGGAAGAACACCGTCGAGGCGCCCTTGGCGCAGTAGCCGTATTTGTGCAGGTCGGCCGACATCGACCGGACGCCGGAAACCTCGAAGTCGAACGGCGGCACCTCGCCCCCGTTCATCCGCACGAACGGCGCGATATAGCCGCCGACGCAGGCGTCGACGTGCAGCCACAGGTCCCGCCGCTCGGCCAGGGCGCCCAGGGCCGCGATCGGATCGATCAGGCCGAACGGGAAACAGGGCGCCGAGCCGACGATCATGATCGTCGAGCCGTCCACAGCAGCTTCCATGGCTTCGGGATCGGCCAGATAGTCCTTCAGCGCCGTGCGGCGGACCTCGATCTCCATCACCCGGCAGGCCTTGTCGAAGGCCGGATGGGCGGAATACGGCAGCACCAGATTGAGCGGGCCGAGGACGCCCTTCACCTTGCGGGCGTAGTCACGGGCGGCCTTGACGGCCATCAGGATGGAGTCGGTGCCGCCGCTGGTCATTGCGCCGGCCGCGCCTTCGGGGCCATGCAGCAGGCCGAGCCCAAAGGCCACCACCTCGCGCTCCATCCGCGCCAGACTGGGAAAGGCGGCCGGGCCGAGGCCGTTCTCGGAGGCGAACATCGCGTAGGCCTCCTTCTGGACCCGCTCGACGTCCTCGCCGGCGTTGAACACGTAGACGGCGGCCTTGCCGTCCCGCCACTTCACGTCGCCGGCGGCCATCTCGAGCATCTTCGCCCGCGTCTCGGCCCAGGGCGCGCCGTGCGGTGGAAGGGTCTGGGTCATCGGAGTCTCCCGGTCTGTCCTGAACGGCGAAGCGCAGGGTATGCCGTATTCCCGTGATGCTGATACCCCCTCAAGGCTGGGGTGGATGTCGCCGCCCCCGCCCTCAGCACCGTCATCCTAGGTCTTGGGCCCAGGACCCCTCGCGCGGCCGCACGGGCGGCGGGTCATTTTGTTGGGCTTCTGGACGCTGAAACAGGGGTCCTCGCCCCAACGGCGAGGATGACGGGGAGGGTAAACCGGCCCCGATCACGGCATCCGCGGCCTTAACCACGTCGCAAACCCTTTGGCTGCACACTGACGACCGTCGAAGGGGGAGGGGCCATGATCGCCTCACGCCAAAAGCTGTCGCCGAGCGCTGCCGCGGTCCTGCTGGCCTGCGGTGTTCTGGCCGCCTGCGCCTCGCCGCATTACGCCGTGCGTGAGGACGGGCCCTCGACGTCCAGACCCGCTTCGGCAGGCGACCGGCGCGTTCCGGCGACCATGCGGCCCTATCAGGTGGCCGGGAAGTGGTACACGCCCAGGGCCGACCCTGACTACGACCAGAAGGGCATCGCCAGCTGGTATG
>JBKJII010000130.1:0-2975 GCA_046598505.1 Caulobacter sp.
CCGCCAGCTGGGTCTCGTGCGGCAGATGGAATTCCATCTCGTTGAACCGCACCGGGCGCTCGGTCGAGAGCAGCTTCCAGCCCTCGTCGACGGCGGTCTCCGGCTTGGTCCCGCCCAGTAGCGCCCTGGCCGCCGCCTTGCGCAGGCCGGTCGAGAAGCCGAGCAGATTGCGCAGGCCCTTCAGCGCGTCGAGGAAGGCGGTGTCGCTGTCCGGCCCCCGGTCGACCGCCGCGTCATCGGTCTCGTCGTGGGAGATGTTGGCGGCCAGGCCGGTGAAGGGCACAGCGTAGAACTCGAAGTTGCGGTGCGTGGCCCACCGTTCCTCGGCCTTCGCCAGCGCCTCCTCGAACGGTTCAAGCCAGACCCGGCGGCGCAGGCGACGGTTGGCGGTGGTGACCAGCCGCGCCTTCGAGATGATCCCGAGTGAGCCGAGCGACACCTTGGCGGCGCTGAACAGCTCCGGCCGGGTCTTCGCGTCGCAGGCGATCACCGCCCCGCTCGCCGTCACCAGCGTCAGGGCCTGCACGTCGCCGTGGATTGCCTTCAGCGTCCGGCCGGCGCCGTGCGTGGCCGTGCCCAGCGCCCCGCCGAGCGACTGTTTGTTGATGTCGGGCAGGTTGGCCATCGCCCGACCCTTCTGCGCCAGCGCCGGCCCCAGGGCGCCCAGCCGGGTGCCGGCCCAGACCGTCGCCTCGTCGCCGTCCCAGCGCTCGATACCGTTCATGGCGTCGAGTGACACCAGCGTCCCGTCTGTGGCGCAGAGGCCGGTGAAGCTGTGGCTGGCGCCCGTGACCCGGACCGGCGCGGCGCCGGTCTTCAACAGCGCGGCCAGTTCCGCCTCGTCCTTCGGCGCGCTGCGCTGGACCGGATAACTGTGCTGGATGCCGGACCAGTTGCGCCAGACCGTGTGGCCCTTGCCGTCGGTCGAGGGCGGCGCGGCCGGCTCGGGCTTGTCGTGGCCCGCGACGCCGCCGATGGCGACGACGGAGCCTCCAATGACGGCGACGCTCGCCCCGCCCGCGATCAACGCCCGCCGCCTGGATATCATGAGAAACCCCGCCCTATCCGGCCGACTCTTCGTGGTCCGCCATGAAGCGTATGAGAGCCTCCAGATCGGCCGGGGTGCAAGTCGCGCACTGGCCTCCGGCCGGCATGGCGTTGAATCCCAGGATGCTGTGGTCGACCAGCACCGGCAATCCCTGCTTCCAGCGCGGCGCCCAGGCGGCGGCGTCATGGACCATCGGCGCACCCGAGTCGGGAATGGCGTGGCAGGCCTTGCAGGACGTCTCGTATAGCCCGGCCAACCGTGCGTCGGCAGGCCTGAGCAGCGCAGCCTGCTCCGGCGTCGGCGCGGGCTTCGGCGCGGGGCTGCAGGCGGTAGAGCCCAGCGCCAGCAACAGCGCGCCGAAGCGGAGCACGGGGTCCGGGACGCGGCCGGGCGGCCGCTCCCCACCATCACGTGGAGGTTTGCTCGCTCCAGCGTTCGTCACCCCGAGGAGCGCGAAGCGCGTCTCGAAGGACGCAAACTGCCAGCCCGGCTTCATCACTGAGCCTCCAGCCCATGGATCCGCCGCGCGGCGGTCAGGGTGTTCTGCAGCAGGCAGGCGATGGTCATCGGCCCGACGCCGCCCGGCACCGGCGTGATCCAGCCGGCGACCTCCCTGGCTTCATCGAAAGCCACATCGCCGACGATGCGCGTCTTGCCTTCGGCGGCCCGGATCGGATCACGCGACGGGAAGCGGGTAATCCCGACATCGATGACCGCCGCGCCCGGCTTGATCCAGTCGCCACGGACCATCTCGGCCCGCCCCACGGCCGCCACGAGGATATCGGCCTGCCGGCAGATGCCGCGCAGGTCCTGGCTGCGCGAGTGGGCGATGGTCACGGTGCAGTCGGCGGCAAGCAGCAGCTGGGCCATCGGCTTGCCCATCAGGTTCGAGCGGCCGATCACCACGGCCGTCTTGCCCCGCAGATCGCCCAGGGCGTCCTTGAGCAGCATCATGCAGCCGACCGGCGTGCACGAGGTCAGGGCGGGCAGGCCACTGGCCAGACGGCCGGCGTTGGTCACCGTCAGGCCGTCGACGTCCTTGTCCGGCGAGATGGCCGCGACGATCCGCGCCTGGCTCAGGTGGTCGGGAACCGGGAATTGCACCAGCAGGCCGTGGATGGCCGGATCGGCGTTGAGCCGGGTCACCAGCGCCAGCAGGTCCGCCTCACTGACATCGCCCGGCAGTTTGTGGGTCTCGGAATACATCCCGGCCGCCTGGGTCTGGACGCCCTTGTTGCGGACATAGACCTCGCTGGCCGGATCCTCGCCGACCAGCACCACGGCGAGGCCCGGCGTCAGCCCGTGCGCGGTCTTCAGGTCTGCGACCTCGACGGCGATCTTTTCGCGCAGCCGCTCGGAGAAGGCCTTGCCATCAATGATGCGCGCCTGCGTCATGCCGTCAGCCTCTCCGGGAACCTGCGTCGCCCCCTACCCGTTCACTGCCCGCCGCGCAATCAGAGGTCCGTCGATGTCGCTTAATCGCCTCTTCACCCGCTTCGCCAACCAGGTCTCGAAATGGACCGGCCGTCCGGTGGCCTTCTCGCTCTGCGTCGTCGGTGTGCTGGCCTGGGCGTTGACCGGCCCGATGTTCCACTACTCCGAGACCTGGCAGTTGGTGATCAACACCTCGACCACCATCATCACCTTCCTGATGGTGTTCCTGATCCAGAACACCCAGAACCGCGACAACGCCGCCCTCCACGCAAAGCTCGACGAGCTGATCCGGGTCGGCGACTCGGACAACAAGTTCATCGGCATCGAACACCTGACCGATCAGGAACTGGAGCTGATCCTTGAGGAGTGCGAGGCGGCGGCGAAGGACCTGCACAAGGCGTTGCACCGCAAGCGCAGCGATCGCCAGACCGCGACCGGCGCGACGGAATCGATCGAACTCCAGGCGGTCGTGAAGAAGGCGCCGGCGCGCAAG
>JBKJII010000272.1:0-1050 GCA_046598505.1 Caulobacter sp.
CGTGCGGCTGAACAGGGGATCCTCGCCACGGGGGCGAGGATGACGGCGCACTTTTTGGGCTTCTCCGCCCCTACTTCGCCACCACGATGTCCCCGCTCTGGATCGCGCCGGGCAGCATGGCCGTGGGAACTTCAACGCCCTTGAAGCCGATCGGGCGGCCGACGCAGTCCAAGGGACCAGGGGCGTCACAGACCTGGAAATGCAGGTGGGGTTCAGTCGAGGAGCCGCTGCTGCCGACCTCGCCGATGATGTCGCCCGCCTTGACCGCTTGGCCGACCCTCACCCGCGCGGAGGCGGGCTTCATGTGGGCGTACAGGCTGAATTCGCCCCAGGGGTGGCGGATGACGATGTAGTTGCCGGCCAGGAAGGCGGCGCCCCGCGCCAAGCCGGCGGCCTGCCATTCCTGGATTCGTCCGAAGTAGGCCTCAGCCGACTCGCCGGGGCGGCGGAACTGCGCCGGATCCTCAGCCTCGCCCGCCACCACGGCCACCACCTCGCCCTCGGCCGCGGCCCGAATCGGCGCGCCATAGACCGCATAGTCCGTGAACACCATGCCGTCGCCGTGATGCGTCTGGGTGCCGTCGGTCACCCGGACGATATCGAAGGCGAAGGCCTCCGGTGCAGCCCAGCGGTGGTGGGTGTTGAAGCTGGGGCCGGCGGCGGCGTAGCTGAGGCCCTGCAGCGGCCAGATGTAGCGCGGCTCTGGCGGGGCGGTTGTCAGCGCCGTCCTGACCTGGCCGAGCACCGCGCCGTTTGTTGATCGGGCGATGATGATCATTGCGTCCCGCTTGCCGGACCAGGCGAACACCTGGTTGCTGATCAGCAGGCCCTCACCGGGCGCCAGGGTGGCCGATCCGGCGAGTTTCGCCGCGGGCTTGCCCAATACGTCGCCGAACAGGAAGTCCACCGCCTCGATCATGCCGGAGGCCTGCAGGCCGACGCCCCCCTTGGCGCTGCGGTCGAGGTCTGAAGCGTACAGGGTGCGGGTCTCGATAACATCGGTCCCGCGCAGAAGATCGAATTCCACGGTGGCGACGGTGACCGGCGCGG
>JBKJII010000288.1:0-2325 GCA_046598505.1 Caulobacter sp.
ATCGGCTCGGCCGGATCGGCGAGCGCTATGGTCAGGTCTATGCGCGGCTGTGGGATGAAGACGAGGCGATGATGGTCGAGCGCGAGCGCGCCTTGACCGCCCGCCTCAGCCGGTCGCAGGACCCTGTCCTGCCGCTGAACCTTGGGTCCATCGACGAGGTGCGGGCGACTCTGCCACGCCTCATCACCGTCGGAGGGGAGTGGTTCCGCCTGATCGCGCTGGAGGGGCAGCTCATCGTCCACGCCGCGACCTGTCCACACTGGCTGGGCCCGCTTGGAGACGCGCCTGTCGTCGACGGCTGCATACGCTGCCCCTGGCATGGCTACGGGTTCGACGTCCGCACCGGCGCCAGCAGCGACGGTCGCGGTCTGGCCCTCGCGCCGCCCCCCCGGGTGAGCGTCGAACTGGGCGAGGTGATCCTCTTCCCGGTGCGGGTTTGAAGGCCGGAGCGTTGCGAGCCCTCCTGATCGGCGCCGGACACGCTCATCTGGCCGTGGTGCGCCATGCCGCCCGGCTGCGCGCACAGGGGGTCGAGCTCTGCCTGATCAGTCCGCCACGATTTCAGTACTCCGGGCTGGCCACGGCCGTGTTGTCGGGCGCGCTGCCGCCGGCCGCCGGTGAGATTGACGTGGCGAGGCTGGCCGCCGCATTCGGCGTCGCGTTCCACGCGTCCGTCGTCGTCGACATTGACCGTGACGGTCGGCGGATCCGCCTCCAGGACGGAACAGTTCTGCCCTATGACCTCCTGTCCCTGAACATCGGCAGCCAGACCGCCGATCCGGCCGGACTTGGTGCGGAGGAGAACGTCTGGACGGTTAAACCTCTTTCGCAGCTGCTGGATCTGCGCCAGCGGCTGGAGCGGGACCTGGCGCGGACCGGTCGATGCCCCGACCTGGTCGTCGCAGGCGCGGGGCAGGCGGGATTTGAGGTGGCCGCTGCGCTCGCCGGCCTTTGCGAACGATCCGGGGCCGCGCCGAGGATCAGCCTGGTGGGGCCGGTCGCGGACGACGCCTGGGCCCCTCCCACGGCAATGCAACGGCTACGGACAGAGCTGGCGCGCCGGGGAATCACCCTTGTCGACGACAAGGTCACGGCACGGGGGCATGACGCCTGCCGACTGGCCTCCGGAGCTGACATGGCCAGTGGCATCCTGGTGCTGGCCACCGGTCTCACCGCGCCGGATCTGGGGCAAGGGCTCGGCCTGCCCGTCGACCAGCAGGGCCGCCTTCTGACCAACGACAGTTTGCAGGCCATCGGCGATGCGCGGGTCTTTGCGGTGGGCGACTGCGCCGTGCTCGCGTCACGTCACCGACCCTGCGCCGGCGTGTTCGGCGTGAGGGCCGCGCCAATCCTGGCCTTCAATCTTGGCGCGTTGGCCCGGGGGCAGCGCCTCAAGACCTATCGGCCCCAGGCGACCTGGCTGTCGATCATGGACCTGGGAGACGGAACCGGGCTGGCCCTGCGCGGCGGCCAATGGTGGTTCGGGCGTGCGGCGCTTTGGCTGAAGCGCCGTCTGGACCTGGGCTTCATCAGGCAGATGAGCGTCGTGCCGGCCGGGCGGGCCGGTCCGCTTCACCGGCCTTGAGGGGGAGGATCCTCGGCCGGCGAAGGTCAGCTTGCCGCAGGTTCGACGGTCAGGGAGTCGAGGTCGACGCCCAGCCGATGGACCGAATCTGCCAGCTGCAGGAACCGCTGCGACAGCATCAGGCCCGACTGGAGGACGTCAGGGGACTGCATGCGTTCGATGCAGATCAGGTAGCCGCCCGTCACCCGCTTCATCCAGCCGCGGTCACAGAACTGCTTCACCCGGCGGCGAACCGTTTCGTGCTGAAGCCCCAGGGCGTGGGCGATGTCGGTGATACTGGCCGGCGTGCGCAGGGTGTCCGGCGGGGGCGTCTCGGCGCCGGCATAGGTCCATGCCAGTTGGGGATCATTGGTCAGCAGTTCGGCGTTCAACAGGGTGCTGGTGCTGAAGATTGTCGCGTCCATCATCGAGCCGTGCGGCTCGACGCAGGCTTCGAGCACGCGGAGCAGGAAGTCGTTGGACAGCACCGCGACGGAGTCGATCAGGTCGATGTGGGTCAGGTCACGGACTGCGGCAAGCGCCGTCCCGCCCAAATGCCCGCGGAAGTCAAAGTTGAGCGCGCGAAAATCAGCGATAACCCGCCGGAACGCCCGCCAGGTCGCCTCACAGTCGGCCCGATAGGCCGGTGCATCATAGCTTTCGGGGGCGACGGTAAAGCCTCGGGCGCCCGTCCGACGGGCCAGCCCGAGGGCCTCCAGTTCAGCGATCTTGCGGCGGGTGGTTTCGTAGGGGAGGTTCAT
>JBKJII010000195.1:0-9064 GCA_046598505.1 Caulobacter sp.
TGTTCCGAAGGCCGGCGAAATCCTGATCCGGGTCAAAGCCGCCGGCGTGAATCGTCCCGATCTGCTCCAGCGCATGGGCTTCTACAATCCGCCTCCCGGCGCGCCGGTCACGATGGGTCTGGAGGTCGCCGGCGAGGTGGTCGAGGGCGCGGGGCGCTGGAAGGCCGGCGACGCCGTCACGGCCCTGCTGGGCGGCGGTGGCTACGCGGAATACGCCGTGGTCGACGCCCGCCACGCCTTGCCGATCCCGGCGGGGCTGGACTTCGTCCATGCCGCCGGTCTGCCCGAAACCTGTTTCACCGTCTTCGCCAACGTCTTCGAGCACGGGGCCCTGAAGGCCGGCGAGACCTTCATGGTCCACGGCGCGACCTCGGGCATCGGCGTGACGGCGATCCAGATGGCCAAGGCCGCCGGCGCGAAGGTCATCGCCACCGGCCGCGGCGCCGACAAGGCTGCCCAGGCCCTGGCGCTCGGCGCCGACGTGGCCGTCGACACGACCACCCAGGACTTCGAGGCGATCGCGCTGGCCGAGGGCGGCGTGGACGTGGTGCTCGACATGGTCGGCGCGTCCTATTTCGCCAAAACCCTCGCGGCGCTGAAGACCGGCGGGCGGATCGTCTACATCGCCTCGCTCGGCGGCGGCATGATCGAGGTTCCGATCATGGCCATCATGATGAAGCGGGCGGTGATCACCGGCTCGACCCTGCGGCCACGTTCGGCTGACGAAAAGGCGCGCCTGGCGGCCGAGATCGAGCGGATCGTCTGGCCGTGGGTCGCGGCAGGCAGGATCAACATCCCCGTCGACGCCGTCTTCCCGCTGGCGGACGCGGCGAAGGCCCATGCGCACCTCGAGGCGGGCGCCCACGTCGGCAAGGTCGTGCTGGAGGCCTGATGAGCGCGCCCGACCCCCGCCTTCTGGTTCAGCAGGCCATCGAGGGTCTGCGTCGCGGCGATCCAGCCACGGCCCGTGACCGCTTTCAGCAGGTCATCGCCACCGGCGTCGCCGACGCCTCGGTCTGGCTGGGCCTGGCCCTGGCCCTGCGCGGCGTCGATGACAAGCCGGCCAGTCTGGTCGCCATTGACCAGGCTCTGGCGCTCGAGCCGCGCAACCTCCGCGCCCGGGTGATGAAGGCCGACCATTTCGCCGAGATGGGCGACACCCGCGCGGCCGCCTCCTTCTATGCCGCCGTGGTCCGCGCCGCGCCGCCGCCGGAACAGCTGTCTCCCGAACTGCGGGGCGAACTCGCCCGCGCCCAGGTGATGAGCCAGCGCTACGCCGGCGACTATGAGACCTTCCTGCGCGAGCGACTGACGGGCGAGGGGTTCGACCCGCAGAGCCGGTTCGCCCGGTCGCTGGATCTGATGCTTGGCAAGAAGCAGATCTATCTGCAGCAGCCGAAGCACTTCTATTTTCCCGAGCTGCCGCAGATCCAGTTCTACGACCGGGCCATGTTCCCCTGGCTGGACGCCGTCGAAGCCGCCACGGATGCGATCCGCACCGAGCTGCTGGAGGTGATGAAGGACCACAAGGCCTTCACCCCCTATCTCGAAAGCCGCGCCGACCGGCCGTCGCAGGACGTCCACGGGATGATCGACAATCCCGACTGGAGCGCCTTCTACCTGTGGAAGAACGGTGAGCCGGTGGCCGGGAACCTCGCCCGCTGCCCGAACACCATGGCCGCCCTCGAAGGCGCACCGCTGGGCATGATAAAAGGGCGCACGCCTTCGGTGCTGTTCTCGCTGCTACGGCCGGGCGCGGCGATCCCGCCGCACCACGGCTTCGTCAACACGCGCCTGATCTGCCATCTGCCGCTGATCGTGCCCGAGGGATGCAGCTTCCGGGTCGGCAACGAGATCCGGCCCTGGCGCGAGGGCCAGGCCTGGGCTTTCGACGACACCATCGAGCATGAAGCCTGGAACCGCTCCAGTGAGACGCGCGTCATCCTGCTGTTCGACATCTGGCGTCCGGAGCTGACCGGCGCCGAACGCGCCCAGGTCGCCGCCATGTTCGAGGCCATCGACGGCTATGGCGGCGGTGGCGGGGAGTGGAGCGTCTAGACGGCGAAAGGCGCCGCCGAATCCCCTATTTCAGGGGTGATCGATCTGCCGCAGCGGAACGTCGTTTCCTTTGTTCCGGAACGCCTCTATAGGTTCAATTCAACACCCCGCCCGGCCGAAAGGCCGGGCGCCGCTGTTTCTGGAGCACGTTATGTCCGACCAAATCCTGATGCCGAAGGCGACCGCCGTCTGGCTCGTGGACAATACCTCGCTGACCTTTGAGCAGATCGCCGACTTCTGCGGCCTGCACCGTCTGGAAGTCCGTGGCATCGCCGACGGCGAAGTGGCGCGCGATATCCGCGGCGCCGATCCGATCGCCAACGGCCAGCTGAACCGCGAGGAACTCGACAAGGCCGGCACCGACGCCAAATACCGCATGGTGGCCCAGAAGAGCCGCCACGCCGAGCTGCTCAAGCCGGTCAAGAAGGCCCCGCGTTACACGCCTGTGTCGCGCCGCCAGGATCGTCCGGACGCCATCAAATGGTTCGTCACCCACCACCCGGAAGTGACCGACGCCCAGATCGCGCGCCTGCTCGGCACGACCAAGTCGACCATCGAGTCGGTGCGCACGCGGGGCCACTGGAACAGCGCCAACATCAAGGCGGTCGACCCGGTGACCCTGGGCCTGACCACCCAGATCGACCTGGACGCCCTGGTGCGCAAGGCAGCTGACAAGAAGGCCAAGGACGACGCCAGGAAGGGCATCATCGCCCCTGACGGCGCGACCCTGCGTCCGGCGTCCGAGACCGGCGTCGAGGCGGAAGAGCCTGAAATCGTTGAGACCGACGAAGAAGTCGCCAGCCACGTCAACCTCAAGACCGTCTTCGCCGCCGACGACGACGACATGGGCGACGAGGACTAGCGTCCGCCGGGGACATGTTCCGGCGCAGCCGTTACGTGTCCCCTGACTCCTGCATGGGACAGGGGCCACGTACCAAAGGTACATGGCCCCGGGCGGGCAATCAGTGGACGCGGAGCCTGAGGCTCTCGATCTCTTCCTTCAGGCGCAGTTTCTGTCGCTTCAGTTCCTTCAGACGAATCTCATCGAAGGACGGCCTACTCATCTCGTCATCGATCAACCGTTCGAGCGTCTGGTGACGGTTACCGAGTTCGCGAATGCGGGCATCAAGCGCCATTCCTCGCCTCCTCTTCTGTGGCAGGGAGAAGTGAACACCCGTCTCAGGCGAGAGTCAGATCACAAAGGGTTGCTCTTGATGCGGAAGGCTTTGCGGCCTTCCCCGCGTTCACGTGCGGGCGTAGAGGGGTGAGTGACATGGCAGATTCCACCGCGCCTCAGAAACTTGTGATCGGCATCTCCGGCGCGTCCGGGGTCGCCTACGGCCTGCGGGCGCTGGACGCCTGCCGCGAGCTGGGGATCGAAAGCCACCTGATTCTGTCCAAGGCGGCGGTCCTGACCCTGGCGCACGAGACCGAAAGCACGGTCGCCGATGTGAACGCCATGGCTGACGTGGTGCACAAGATCGGCGACATCGGGGCGTCGGTGGCCTCCGGCTCGTTCCGGTCGCTGGGCATGCTGATCGCGCCCTGCTCGGTGCGGACGATGAGCGAGATCGCCACCGGCGTGACATCCACCCTGCTGACCCGCGCCGCCGACGTGACGCTCAAGGAACGACGCCCGCTGGTGCTGATGGTCCGCGAGACGCCGTTCCATCTGGGCCACCTGCGGACCATGGTCCGGCTGACGGAGATGGGCGCGACCATCGCTCCGCCGCTGCCGGCCTTCTATGCCAAACCGCAGTCCATCGCGGAGATGATCGACCAGTCGGTCGGCCGCGCGCTCGATCTGTTCGGCCTTGAATGGCGGGCGGTAAAGCGCTGGGGCGAGGATCTCGATCCGATCGTGGGCGGCGGCTGACTTCATTGATGCAGGCAAACCCCAATCCGTCATGGCCCGATTTATTCGGGCCACCCAGGCCCGCTGGAGTTCGACGGTGTTCCTGGGAGCGCTGGACAAGCCGGGCCATGACGAAAGTGTTTGAAGCATGAGCTCGCCCCTCACGTCTCTCTGGGACTGGACCCTCGCCGCCTACGATCGCCCCGGCGTGCCGGAGGCCTGCCTTTCGCTGCAGGACGAGCACGGCTTCAACACGGCGCTCCTGCTCTGGGCCGTGTGGGCCAATCCGGATCGCGAGACGCTGGCCAATGGCGTCCAGACGACCGTGCTCTGGGACGAGACGGTGCTCTGGCCGCTGCGCAATGCCCGCCGTGCGCTCAAGGGACACCGTCCGCCGTTCGCTGACGAGCCGCGCGAGGGGCTTCGCGAAGATGTGAAGGCCGCAGAGCTGCGGGCCGAGCGCATGCTTCTGGAAACGCTCGAAGGCTTCGCCGGTCCCGCCACCGAACCGGACGCCAGGGGGGCGCTGACCCGCGCCGCTATGGCCTGGTGCGGCCAGGCGCCGGCCGAGGCGCTCGATCGCCTCGCGCAGGCTCTGGCGTGACACGCACGCCGGCTGTATTTTCGGGCCGTGAGGGAGCGCACTGAGCATGGCGGACAATGACGGCGATCTGTACCCCATGCCCAACATGGAGATTCGCGGCCGCCTGATGGAACTGCGCCAGCGCCACCAGGACCTCGATGCGGCCGTCGAGGCGCTGCTCGACAAGCCCCTGCCCGACCAGCTCCAGATCGCCCGGCTGAAGAAGCAGAAACTCATCCTGCGCGACCAGATCACCAAGCTGGAAAACCAGCTGACCCCGGACATTATTGCCTAGAACAGCCTCTCCCTTTTGGGAGAGGGGGACCACCCGAAGGGTGGTGGAGAGGGATGCGCCGCCGGTGGCCGACGTCTGAGCTTCCCTCATCCGACCCCCTCCGCGGCCCACCTTCTCCCAAAAGGGAGAAGGCGATACGCTCCCTCCAAACCACCCTGGGGAGGGACCATCATGACTCTCGAGCAGATTTTTTCCGCCATGAGCGGGCTGGCTGTCGTCGGCTGGCTGTGCCTGGCGTTGGCGCCGCTGCGGCGAGGGCCGCTGGTCGCCGCCGCCCGGGTCGTCGCGGCCCTGCTGTCTGTGGCCTACACGATCCTGATCTACCGGGGCCTGACGGCGACGGGCGCTCCCGAGGGTGGCGGCTTCGGTTCGCTGGCGGCGGTGATGATCCTGCTGTCGACCCCGGCGGCCATGCTGCCGGGCTGGATCCACTACCTGTGCTTCGACCTGTGGGTCGGAACCTGGCAGGTCGAGGATGCGCCGAAGGCCCGCGTGCCGCACTGGCTGCTGCTGCCGATCCTCGGCCTGACCTTCATGTTCGGTCCGGTCGGATTGCTGACCTACCTGGTCGTGCGGCTGGTCATGAGCCGGGTCCGACCGGCGGCGACGGCCTAGGGTTTCGCGGTCGCCTTCGCCGCCATCTGTTCCTGGATGGCGGCGATCTGGGCCGTGAAGTAGGGGCTTTGACCCTGCTTCTTCAAAAAGGCGTCGTACCACTTGAGCAGGGCGATGGCCTCGTCAGGCTTGCCCTTGCGCACCAACTGGCGAGCCATGTCGCCGCGCACATCGACCAGGCCGGGGACAATCTTCAGCGCCTTTGCGTTGTAGGCGATCGCGTTGTCGATATCGCCCACGGCGTCCAGGCTCATGGCGTAGAAGGCGTAGAGGTCATAGGTCGCCTGGCCGCCCTGGACGGCCTTGTTGTAGTAGTAGAGCGCCTGCTTGTGGCGGCCTGCCTTGGTCATGCCTATGGCCAGCACGGCGGCGGTCTGGCTGTCGTTCGGGTACTGCAGCAGATAGCCGCGCAGGTTGGCCTCGGCGCACGGCATGTCGTTGACCCGCAGGCACTCCATGCCGTCGTCCTTGCTGGCCAGCTCTGGCGCCGGCGCCGGCTTCTCGCAGGCGGTCAGCGTCGCGGCCATGACGCCGACGATCAGCGCGCGGGTCAGGGAAGTCGGAAAGAGGGGCACCGGTCGGGTCCTTATTGCGCCGCGGCGCGGGCGGCTTCAGCCGCTTCGGCCTTGTCGCCGAACCGGCGGAAGGCGCCGGGGATAATCTCGGCGACGAAATCATTCTCCAGCCCGGCCATGAGTGTATCCAGGTGGGACAGCCGTTCAAGAAATGCTCTGCCGGCCGGGCTGTTGATGACCTTCTGGGTGGCCCGGGCGGGCTGCATCGACGGCGCGGGCCGGTTCGCGGCGCCTGCGGCGATCGCCACCTGCATCGCGGGGTCGCGCATGATCACCACGCCTGCGCGCAGTTCCTCAACCGTAAAGCCGTCCGCGAAAGCATCGCCGAACAGACGCTTGAGCGCCGGCATGTCGTGCTCAGTCTCCTCGACCATCGAGTCCACGAGCAACTGCTTCCAGTTTGGCCGGAAGTTGAAGCTGCCCATCGAGGCAGATTCCTCGGTCATGGCCTTGGTGATGACGGTCTTGAAGTCGGTCGCGTCGAGCACGATCGAGCCGATTTCCTGACCCAGTGCTTCGGCCTCGGGGGTGGCCGCGCGGGCCGGTGACGCCAGCGACAGAACGACGACAAGGCTCAGGGTCGCGAGACCCTGGAAGACCGACCGAACCATGAAAGCCCCTCTGAACACGCTGGACGGACGCCCCCGGCGTCACGCTCGCGAGAGAAATCCACAGTCCCGGCCGCAAGTCCAGATGGTCGCCCGGAGGGCCGCCGTCACCAGGCGTCGACCCAGCGGCGCGCGGCGCGCTTGCGGGGCGGACAGCTGTCCAGCCCACGGATGATCCAGCGGCGGGTCTCCGCCGGATCGATAACGGCGTCGATCTCGAGGGCCGAGGCCATGCTGGTCGCCTTGCCGGCGGCGTAGAGCCGGCCGACCAGCTGTTCGAACAGGGCCTTGTTCTTCTCGGGGTCGGTCTCGGCCGCCAGCTCCTTGCTGTAGCCGAGGCGGACGGCGCCCTCCAGGCCCATGCCGCCGAACTCGCCGGTCGGCCAGCTGGCGATGAATACCGGCGAGTGGAAGCCCCCACCGGCCATGGCCTGGGCGCCCAGGCCGTAGCCCTTGCGCAGGACAATGCACATCAGCGGCGTGCCCAGCTTGGCCCCGGCGATGAACTGGCGGCTGACGCGCCGCACGGCGCCGGCCGCTTCGCTGTCGGGCCCGACCATGAAGCCCGGGGTGTCGCACAGGCTGACCACCGGCAGGTCGAAGGCGTCGCACAGCTGCAGGAAGCGCGCGGCCTTGTCCCCCGCCGGCGCATCGATCGCACCGCCGAGGTGTTTTGGGTTGTTGGCGATCAATCCGAACGGCCGGCCTTCGATGCGAATGAAGGCTGTGATCATCCCGACACCAAAGTCCCGGCGAATTTCCAGCACCGAGCCTTCGTCGGCCAGAAGATCGATGACGGTGCGGATATCATAGACGCGCAGCCGGTTTTCGGGGATGGCCCGCCGCAACAGGCGCTGATCAGGCGCTTTCCATTCCGCGACCGAGCCCTGAAAGTAGGACAGGTATTTCTGCGCGGCGCGGGTGGCTTGCTCTTCGTCCTCGACCAGAATGTCAATGACGCCGTTCGGCGCCTGGAACGATACCGGGCCGACGTCAGCCGGATGATAGACGCCGAGACCGCCACCCTCGATCATCGCCGGCCCGCCCATGCCGATCGAGGCGTTCTGCGTGGCGATGATGACATCGCAGCAGCCGAGCATCGCGGCATTGCCCGCAAAACAATAGCCGGACACCACGCCCACCACCGGCACCAGGCCGGACAGTTTTGCGAACTGCACGAATGACGGCCCGTCGAGCCCGGTCATGCCGAGCCGGTCGGTATCGCCGGGGCGTCCGCCGCCGCCCTCGCCATAAAATACCAGCGGTATCCGCCACTGCTCGGCGAGGCCCAGCATGCGGTCGATCTTCTTGTGATTCATGTGGCCCTGGGTGCCAGCCAGCACGGTATAGTCGTAGGAGATCACCATGCAGCGGGCATCGTGCGCGCGGATTTTCTCCGCGTTGACCGTGGCAACGCCGGCAATCAGCCCGTCGGCGGGCGTGTTCTTGATGAGGTCGTCTACCTTGCGCCGGCGGCGCTGAGCAGCGATCGCCAGCGATCCGTATTCGACGAACGACCCTTCGTCGACCAGCTGCGCGATGTTTTCCCGTGCCGTTCGCTGATTGGTCTTGCGCCGGCGCGCGACCGACGCCGGGCGGTTGGCGTCGAGCGTGATGGCGTGGCGCGCGATCAGTTCGGCCAGATCGGGCCTGATGTGGTCGAGATCGACCGCGGCTTCCGCCTCGGCCTCGTCGCCCGCGACCTCGGCGGGCTCCAGAAACAGGATGGTCTCACCATGCATCAGCGTCGTACCGCTCGCGGCGATGATTCTCGTCACCTTGCCGCCATGTGGTGCTGCGACCAGATGCTCCATCTTCATCGATTCGAGCACGGCGATCTGCTGCCCCGCACGAACCATGTCCCCTTCCGCCACCTCGATCGCGACAATGGTACCCTGCAGCGGTGCCGGCACCGCGACCGATCCTACCGGAACGGCGGCCGGATCACCGGCCCTGGAGGACGGAGCCGTTCCGCCCACCGCATCCGCGCTGGCGAAGTACAACGGCCGTGCCATGTCCCGGGATGAGCCAACCAGGGCGGCGACATGGGTATCGATAAAGCCGGTGCTGATGCGATTGCCGACAAAATCGGGATGCGCCAGCACTGCCTGGATGAAGGGAATATTGGTCTCGACGCCCGCGATGCGGAACTCACGCAACGCGCGCGCGGCTTTCTGCACCACGTCGGGCCAGCTCTGGCCAGGCGAATGAACGATGACCTTGGCCAGCAGGGAGTCGAAGGCAGCACTGGTCCTGTATCCGGCATAACCGAAGGTATCGACCCGCACGCCCGGGCCGGATGGCGGATCGAACACGCCGAGCGTCCCGCCGGTCGGCCGCGTCGCGCCCTTCTCGTCCATCACTTCCATGTTGATGCGAAGCTGCATCGCGTAGCCGCGTGGCGCCGGTACGTCGGATTGCGCCAGGCCGAGCGAGGCCAGGGTTGCACCAACATGGAAGTGATGAACGAAAAGG
>JBKJII010000242.1:0-4293 GCA_046598505.1 Caulobacter sp.
TGGTTTCGTAGGCGTGCAGGAACGGCGTCTCGCCGCGCGCGACAATGCGCGCCATCACCACCCTCATCAGCCTGGCCGCATAGCCATGGCCGCGGAAGTCGGGGTGGGTGCAGACGCCGCTGACCTCGGTGAAGCCGGGCGGACGCAGGCGCTCGCCGGCCATGGCCGCCAGACGGCCGTCGATCCGCAGGCCGATGAAGTCGCCCAGCCTGTGGGTCTGGTCCGCGAAGGGGCCCGGCTTTGTCAGGGTGGCCAACGCCAGCATCTCGGCCGCGTCGGCGTCGGTCAGATCGACAAAGGCGATGTCGTCCCCGGCGGCGACCGGCCCCTCGGCGACCATCTGCACGCAGGCGGCGCTGTGGGCCAGGACCATGCCCGGCGGCGGCGGGAAGGGGCCGGGCTGCAACATCCACAGACCGTCCGGTCCGGGCGGCAGGGTGGCGAGCGCCGCCAGACTGGCCGATGACGCGTCGACCGCGCCGGTCAGCGGGCCGTGCTCCGGCGCGAACCGGCGAGCGGCACCGTCGCCAAGTGCGAAGGCGGCCTGACGGCTGGTCAGGGCGTTCCAGACGGCCCGGTCGAGGGGATGGGGATCGGTCACGGTCGCCATCTAGGCCTTGCCCGCCGCCACGTCACCCGGTCCTACTGCCCGGCAAGAACGGCGAAGCCGTCGATAGAGGAACCGCCGCCATGACGCCCAACTTCGTCTCTATCCCGACCAACGGCATCAACCTGCGTGCCGTCGTCGAGGGCTCGGGGCCGCTGGTCGTGCTGGTGCATGGCTTTCCGGAGAGCTGGTACAGCTGGCGTCATCAGATCGCACCCATCGCCGCCGCCGGGTTCACCGTCTGCGCCATCGACGTGCGCGGCTATGGCGGGTCGGACAAGCCGGGGCGGGTCGAGGACTACAGCCTCGAACAGATCACCACCGACGTGGCCGGGGTCATCGAGCATCTGTCGCCGAACGAGAAGGCCGTGCTCATCGGCCACGACTGGGGCGCGCCGATCGTCTGGAACACGGCCCTGACGCGGCCGGACCGGGTGCGGGCGGTGGCGGGCCTGTCGGTGCCCTACACCGGCGTGCCGCATTTGCAGTTCATGGACGTGATCAAGGCGGCCTTCACCGACCGGGGCCGGTTCTTCTACCAGGTCTATTTTCAGGACGTCGGGCCGGCAGAAGCCGAGCTGGGCAGCGACCCGCGCGCGGCGATCCGCAGGTTCTACTACGCCATCAGCGGCGATGCGCCGGACGGAACCTGGCCGGTCGACAAGCCGCATGGCGAGGCGCTGCTCGACCGGTTGCCCGATCCGGACCCTTTCCCGGCCTGGCTCACGCAGGCGGACGAGGACTATTTCACCGCCGAGTTTCACCGCTCCGGCTTCTTCGGACCGCTCAGCCGCTATCGCAACCACCGGCGCGACTTCGACTGGCTGCAGGGGTTCAAGGACCGCAAGCTTGACCAGCCGAGCTTCTTCATCGGCGGGGAGCGGGACCTGGTGCTGAAGATGATCCCCGGCGTGAACCCGCTGGACTTCATGACGCCGCACCTGCCGGGCCTTCAGGGCGCCCACGTCCTGCCGGGCATCGGCCACTGGACCCAGCAGGAAGCGCCGGAGGAGGTGACCCATCTGCTGCTGGGGTGGCTGAAGGGGTTGTGAGGAGGGTGCGTGGTTCGAGCCCCGGATCAAGTCCGGGGTCGGCTGGGGCCTCGCTCCTCACCATGACGGATATCCTTGCAGCCCAACCCTCTGCGTCATCCTGAGGAGCGATCCCCCAGGATCGCGTCTCGAAGGACCTGCGCCCAACACCTGTTTGACTCCCCTAGGGGCACGGATAGTCTCAGGGGAACAACGATAACAAACGCTCCAGGAAACGCTCATGACCCCCGCTGACGGTGTGGCTCCGGCTGCTGCGGTCCCGGCCAAGCCGGCCTTCAAGCCCCTGCCGCAGAAGGGACCGGACGTGACGGTCGAGCGGCGGGCCGACGGCTCGATCCTGCTGCGCTCCAACCACGCGCCGGGCGAGGGGCCACGCTCGATCGCCCACCTGCTGAAAGACCGCGCCGAGGCCCACGGCGACCGGCCCTGGATGAAGCAGCGCGAGCCGGGCCACGGGCCCTGGCGTCAGATCACCTACGGCGAGGCGCTCAAGGCCGCCGAGGGCATCGCCCAGTGGCTGCTTGACCGCGGCCTGACCGGCGCCGACAGCGTCATGGTCCTCTCGGTGAACTCCATCGAGCATGCCCTGATCACGGTCGGCTGCTACACCGCCGGCGTGCCGGTGGCCCCGATCAGCCCGGCCTACAGCCTGATCTCCACCGACCATGCCAAGCTGAAGCACTGCGTCGCGACGGTGAAGCCGCGGGTCATCTTCACCCAGTCCGGCGCTATGTATGAGCGCGCCATTGCCACCCTGCGCGACTACGATCCGACGCTGGTCTTCGTGACGGCGGACGGCACGGGCGAGGGCGCCATCCCGCTGTCCGACCTGACCGGCACGACCCCCACGGCGGCGGTGCATGCGGCGCGCGAGGCGCTCGGCCATGCGACCGTGGCCAAGTACCTGTTCACCTCCGGCTCGACCGGCATGCCCAAGGGCGTGCCCCAGACCTTCGGCATGATGTCGGCGACGATTGCCGGGGGCGAAGGGCTGCGGGCTGAGGCGGCCGACCCGGACGTCATTCCCCAGAGCCTCGAATGGATGCCCTGGAGCCATATCAGCGCCGGCAACATCGGCTTCAACGGCGTGCTCTGGGCCGGCGGCACCGTGCATCTCGACGAGGGCAAGCCGATCCCGGGCCTGTTCGAGACGACGATCAAGAACCTCTACGAGGTCTCGCCCGTCGTGTTCGGCTCGGCGCCGATCGCCTTCGGCATGCTGGCCGAAGCCATGGAGCGCGACCCCGTGCTGCGCGCCTCGTTCTTCAAGAACCTGCGCTACATGGGTTATGGCGGCGCGACCCTGTCGAACGACGTCAATGACCGGCTGCAGGCCCTGGCGGTCGCCGAGACCGGCAGCCGGATTCCGCTGACCACCATGTACGGCGCCACCGAGACGCAGGGCGTGACCGTGACCCACTGGGCGACCGAACAGGTCGGCCTGGTCGGACTGCCGGTGCCGGGCGTGACCATCAAGCTGGTGCCGAACGGGACCAAGCTGGAGGTGCGGGTCAAGGGACCGACCGTGACCACCGGCTATCACAACGACCCCGAGAAGACGGCCGCCGCCTTCGACGAGGAGGGCTTCTACAAGCTCGGCGACGCGGCGAAGTTCGTCGACGACAACGACCCGGCCCAGGGCCTGGTGTTCGACGGCCGTGTGACCGAGGACTTCAAGCTCGACAGCGGCACCTGGGTCAGCGTCGGCACGCTGCGGCCCGACCTGGTCGCGGCCGCCAGTCCCTATGTGATGGACGGGGTGATCGCGGGCCAGGACAAGCCGTTCATTGCCGCGCTGTTCTGGCCCTCGATGGCCGGGATGCAGGCGCTGGCGGCCGATGCGGGCCCGGGCTCGCCGGTCGAGAAGCTGGCGGCGATACTCAGGGGCAAGCTGGCCGCGTTCAACGCCACGGCGGGCGGCTCTTCGCGCCGTATCGGCCGGTTCGTCATCATGACCGAGCCGCCGTCCATCGACGCCGGCGAAATCACCGACAAGGGCTACGTCAACCAGCGCGCCACCCTGGAGCGCCGCGACGCCCTGGTCAAAGCCCTCTACGCCACGCCGGCCGGCGACGGCGTCATCACCGTTCAGGACTGATCCCATGCTTGACCAGGCTTTCCGCGCCATGCTCGACGCCGCTGCGGCGATTCAGATGCCCCCGCTGGCCCAGCTGCCGGCCGAGATGGTCCGCGCCGGCTATACCGCCCAGCGGTCAGGCCTCGACGCCGGCGCGCCGAAGGATCTGGATGTCCGCAACCTCGAGGTCGCCGGCGCTGACGGCCCGCTCAAGGCCCGGCTCTATGCGCCGCAGGGCGCGACCGGGACCGGCCCGGGCCTGGTCTATTTCCACGGCGGCGGGTTCGTGATCGGCAATCTCGACACCCATGACGACTTCCTGCGCCGGCTCTGCAAGGCCTCGGGCGTGCGCGTGCTGTCGGTCGACTACCGTCTGGCGCCGGAGTATCCGTTCCCGGCCGCGCACGACGACGCGCTGGCCGCCACGCGCTGGGCCTTCGACCATGCCGCAGAAATCGGCTTCGACCCCACGCGCATCGCGGTCGGCGGCGACTCGGCCGGCGGCAACCTGTCGGCCTGTATGGCGCTGGAGATGCGCGGGGACGCCGGCCGCAAGC
>JBKJII010000437.1:0-10361 GCA_046598505.1 Caulobacter sp.
CGGTCTGGCCGCGCATGGCGGCGTCGGAGAACAGACGGCGGACGAGGCGGCGAATGGCGGCCGGCGCCAGGCGGCGGACCACCTCGCGGGCGCCTTCAATATCTCGGGTCTGAACAGCGGCGGCGATCTCGTCGATGCGGTTGCGCGGCAACAGCGCGGCCGGATCGATGCCCATGGCCGCGATCTCCGCGGTCATGCGCTCGGCCAGGCTTTCGGGATCGCTCTCGTCATCGTCGATCGAGGTCAGCAGATCCTTCCAGCTCCAGCCGCTCTCGCCGGGCTCCGGCGCGGGCGGAGGCGTGCGGCCGCCCGCAGTCTCGAACACGCTGCGGAATTCCTCGTCCGTGGCGGTCGGGGTCAGCTTCAGGCGCGGGCGCAGGCCGGCGACTTCAGCCGAGGCGGCCGATGCGACTTCGGCGGTGCGGATCGCCGTTTCGGCGCGCTGTGTGCGGGTCGCACCGATCGCGGGGGCCGAAGCGCCGGCCGCGCCGGCCACGACGCCCATCACCTTCACGGCCTCGCTGAGCATGTCGTAGTTGCGGCGCACGCGCTCCTGGAAGGTCGCGTCGATCGACTGGGTTTCCTCCGCCGCGCGGCGGGCGGCGGCCAGCAGGTCGTCCATGCTCTGCTCAACCGAGACGCGGACCTCCTCGACACGGGCGCGGGCGGCGTCCGGCAGGCGCGAGGCGCGGGCGTCGACTTCGCCCAACATCTGCTCAAGCTCCGACAGGGCGCCCTTGGCGCTGGCGACGCCCTGCTCCAGCTTCAGGGCGGTGACGGCGCCGGCCTGCTCGACCATCTGCGCCGATTGTTCGATCAGGTCGCGGGCTTCGGTCAGGCGGGCTTCGAAAACCGCGTCAGCCTTCTGGTGGGCGGCGAAGGCGGCTTCGCTGAGCCGGTCGACACGGCTGCTGGCGGCGTCGGCATGGCCTTCGGCCACTTCGCGCGCGGCCTGGGCGGCCGAGCCGAGGCGTTCGATGGCCTGTTTGAGGTCGTCTTCAAGGCCGTCGCGCTCGCGGGCCGCAGCCGCGCCGACGAGAGCGATGGCCTGTGAGCCCTCCTCGCCCAGGGCTGCGCGCTCCGTGCGGGCATGGTCGGTCAGGGCTTCGAACCGCTCGGCCGCGTCGGCGATCAGTTGACGCAGGGCTTCAGCGCCCCTGGCCGCCTGTTCGCCGAGATTGGTCGCGCCCTCGGTGGCGTGGATCATGAACTCGGACAGCTGGGCCGCGCGGCTCTCGGCCAGGGCGGCGAAGTCTTCCTGGTCGGCGCGCAGGGCGTGGGCGACCGTGACCAGCGAGGCGCGTTGCTGGGTCAGGCCTTCCTCGACCAGACGCATCTGGTCGCCGACGCCGACGCCGGCGGTTTCCAGGCGGGCGACCTGACGGGCCAGGTCTTCTCCAGCCACGCGCGCGGCGTCGCTGGCCTCGCCCGCGGCGGCGGCCAGATCGGCGGCGCGGGCGGCCAGGGCGGCTTCAGCTTCACGCAGCTGGGTCTCGGCCAGATCGGAGGCCTCGGCGACCATGCGCGCCTGGCTGGTGATGGAGTCGGTGACGGCCGTGGCGCGGGCGTCGAGCTCGCCGCTCAGGCTGGCAAGGTGTTCACGCTCCGCGCCGAGGGTGACGGCGAGGTCGGCGGCGACGCGGGTCGACTGGGCGGCCGCCGCGGCGAGGCGTTCGGTTTCCTCCGCCATGGCCTGGCTCAGCGCCAGCATGGTTTCGCGGGCTTCGTGGGCCGCGCCGGTGGCGCTGTCGATCTGCAGGCGAACCGATTCAATCACCGAGCCGGTCTCGGCGGCGGCCATGGCGGCGGGGCCGAGCAGACGGGCGGTGCTTTCGCGGGCGCGGCGCACCTCGGCGGCCAGCTTGCGGCCCTGAACCAGGGCGTAGGCGGCGACGAACACCAGCGCGGCGGGGCCGATGGCCAGCACCGCGAACAGGCCGAGCGCCAGCGGATCGTCACCGAGCGGTTCGATCTTCCACCTCCATCCAAGCGCAAACGCCACGGGGGCGACCGCCCAGAGGGCGCTGACGAGAAACGCGCCGATCCAGATCGGACTGCCGGACGGCTCCTTGAACTTCTCGGACCGAGCCAGCACCGCGGGCGGCAGCGGCGGCTCCGCCGTGGGATCAGCGGCCATGATCGGCGTCGGCGGCGCGACATCTTCCGACGTCATCTCGACCGTCGGCGGGGCCTGGCGCATTTCCAGCTCGGCCTCAACGGCGGGCGGCGCATCCAGATCGCTCTCGGCGACTGTTTTCGCGACCTGGGGCGTGGCCAGGACGTCACGCGACGCGCGCGAGAAATCGAACGGAGAGCGGGGCGTCCTGGCCGTCATTCGCGGGTCGTGGTCCTGCAGGGGCCGAAGAAGAATGATGCATACACGCGCCAGCCCCACCTCGCGCGCTGGGTGAAACCTACCGGTGAAACTCGCGCGGGAAAAGGGTTTGAAAAGGTTTCGTTAACGTCCGCCCCGTGACGGACCGTCGCGGCGGGCTAAACGCCGTGAATCCGGGCCTTCTCAGCGTCTGGGCAGGGCTCCGAGGCAGGGGTCTCGCGGGGTTCGCCGACGGTCTGCGGCGAGGCGTGGGCGGCCGGGGGCTGGTGCGCGCCGGGCCGCAGGAAGTCGGCGTCGATCCCGAGTTGGGAAAGCGCGAGCGACGCGGCCCAGACGACGATGGCCGCCATGATGTCGAGCAGAGCCTGCATCGGCCCCTCCCCCGCCTTGCGATAGCGTCGTTATCCGTCAGGACCCGCGCCGGTTCAATTACCGGTCGGATGAAGTTTTGGTCATGTTGGCGACGGCGGCGGTTGGCTGGTGAAAGCGGGCGTCGACGTCGAACCAGTCGACCGGCAGGACCGCAAGATACTCCTGTGATCCGGATTGCGGCAGCGAGCGGCCGAGCACCCGGTAGGTGATGAAGGCCTTGCCGCCGGAGATCAGGATCGCCGGATACTCGACACGACCGACCGGGGCGATGCCCTCGATGTCCCGCACGCCGGTCCAGGTCGCGCCGCCGTCATGGCTGACCGCCGAGGACAGGGTCAGGCGACGGCCGAACTGGGCGCTCGCCTGACTGAGGCAACAACGGTTCCAGATGACCATGAGAGTCCCGTCCGGACCGGGTAGCCGCACAACATTCCCCGGTGACGCGCCGGTCAGCAGGCTTGTCGCAACGGGCTCGGTCCAGCTGGCTCCGCCGTCCGTCGAGGTCGTGGCGTAGAGGCCGCCCGCGAGCGTCCGGCCCAGCATCAGCAGCGAGCCGTCCTTGCGCTCGACAATGCTGGCCTCCCAGAAACTCGGCAGCACGGCCATGCCCTTGGGCGCGCGGTAGCCCGGCATCATCACTGGCACGTTCACCGTCTGGGGCGAGACGGTCCAGCTGCGACCGTCATCATCGGACCATGCGACGCGGGTCGCGTCCTGTTCCGGATTTACGCTCAACTTGACGTGCAGCGGGATCACGAGGCGGCCCGTCGACAGCAGGGTCAGCCGGTCATGGGCGCTGGTGCAGTACCTGACCGGCGGGCAGACGGTGACGGGCGGGGACCAGGTCTTCCCCTCATCCTTCGACCAGCGAAAGACCTTGTCGGCCGTCGCGTTGTCGGTGATGCGGCTGTAGCTGACGCCGAGTTCGCCCGACTTCATCCGGACCAGGCCCGGCTGAACGGCGCTGGGGCCAGGACCATGAAACAGGATGCGCGGCCTGGTCCAGCTGCGCCCCTCGTCACGCGAGGCCATGACCGCGATGTCCGCCGGCCAGTGATCGGCCGAGACGCCCGCCTTCCTGCGGTGGCGGCTCACCAGGTGCAGCAGCCGGCCATCCTTGAGCCGGATCGTGGTTCCCGCCCCGTTGCGGATGTAGCCCCCGCCGACCGGGACGATCAACTCTCCACGCAGGCCGCCGACCTCCCGCGCCAGTGGATCGTCGCCGCGCGGCGCGCAGGCGGCCAGCAGCAGAGCGAACACCAGACCTGTCAGACGCTTCACGCGGCCCTCTCCTTCCGGCCGGCCACCGACAGCCGCCATGCCCCGACGAGTCCCACGACCGCCAGCAGCGCCATGCCCAGATAGCCCCGTTCACCGACGAGGTCATAGAGCCGTCCGCTGGCCAGCGTCGCCAGACCGACGATCAGCCCGCCCGAGAAGGCCGAGCTGATGGTCTGGGCGGCGGAGGCGCTGTGCGCCGGCGCGTTTCGCTCGATCAGCTGCAGCGAGCCCATGAACACGGCGGCGAAGCTGAGGGCGTGCAGGGTCTGCAGCGGGAACAGCAGCCAGACCGGTGGCGAGAAGGCGAAGGCGGTCCAGCGCACCAGAGCCGCGACGCCGCCAATGACGACAAGGCGCTCGGGTCCCATCCGCCGCCGCCAGGGTTCGAGGAACCACATGAAGGCGATCTCGGCCGCGACGCCCGTCGCCCACAGCAGCCCGACCAGCGTCGCCGACAGGCCCTGCGCTTTCCAGAGCAGGGCCGAGAAAGCGTAGTAGAAGGCGTGGGTCGCCTGGATCAGCCCCGTCGAGCCGACGGCCAGCAGAAACGGCCGGTTGCGCATCAGCTCCGACACGCCGCGCCACCGGTCGCGGCGGCCAGGCCGATCACCGGTGTCATGCACGGGGTCAGGCGGCAGCAGGGTCCAGGCCGCAAGCCCGACCAGCAGACCTGACGCGCAGATCCAGTAGATGACCACGTCCGGCCCCGTCCGGGCGATCAGGGCGCCCATGACGATGTTGGCGATGACGAAGGCGATCGAGCCGATACCGCGCGGCAGGCCGTAGTTGAACCCCTCCAGCCGGGCCCGGCGCATGGTCAGCACATCGGCCAGCGGAATGATGGTCGACAGAAAGCTCGTCGCAGCCAGCCAGAAAAACAGCCAGGGCCCGAACCCGTTGACCACCCCGATCAGGCCGAAGCCGACGCCGGCGGCGATGCCGAACAGGATCATCGGCGTGCGCCGGATGCGGAAGCCGTCGGCCCAGACCGCCAGCACCGGGGTGATGAACAGCCGCGCCAGCATCGGCGCGGCCAGGATCACGCCGATCTGCAGACCGCTCAAGCCCTGCGCACGGAACCATACGGGCATGTAGGGCAGGCTCGCCCCCGTGCCGATGAAGATCGAGCCGTAAAACAGGCCAAGCAGAGTGGCGCGAAGCATGGCCTGCGCTAGCAGAGTCGCCGCGATTTAGCGAACCACGGCCTGATACAGCCAGGGCCAGTCATCGACCGGCACGCCCCGGCAGTCCGGCATGACGATCGTGCTCAGCAGCTGGAAGGCCTTGCCGTCCCAGACCCACTGGGTGGCGTCACCGCAGTCGCCGATGCCGCGGCCCTTGGCGAAGCTGCTGAGGATGCGATGCTCGGGATCGTAGTCCAGATTCATCGGATCGATGAGCGTCTCCGGGCCGTAACCCTGTGCCTGGGGCAGGGCGATGGTACGCGCGCCACGACCGGCCTCGTCGGCCAGCACCAGGTTGAACACCGCGTTGTAGGCGCCGCGACTGCAGACCGGAGCGTAAAGGACCACGCCCGGCGAGAGCCGTGCGATGATCGCACTTGAACCGGTCTCGGCCAGGTCTTCGCAATCGCCGATGGCCTTGAGCACCGAGGCCGGCATGGTCTTCGGGAGCCCGGTCTGGGGCTGCGCCGGACCCGCCGTGATCGCGGGTTTGGCGGGAACGGCGATCACCAAGGGGCGGCCCTTGGCGCGGCTCAGCGCTGTCGGTGAGCCGATGCGGCCCTGCTGCTCGTCGATCCAGATCAGCGCCGCAGCGCCACCGGACAGCGAGATGGACACCGGGGCGCCGCCCCTGCGTGTCAAGGTCAGCGACAAGCCGTCCCGCGCGGCAAGGGCCAGCCTGCGCGTACTGGCCAGAGGAACGTCGGCCCGCCAGAATCCGGTTCCGTCCTGCACCGGATTGAGCGCAGCCAGACCCGGAACCGGCTTGCCGTCGATCCTGACGACCCAGGGCCCGCCGCCAACCTCGGGATCGTCCTCGGCGAAGACAGCGATGACGATCTTCACTGCCGCTCCGGCGTCGCCGGATCGCTCCAGCCGCAGCCAGGCGATGTCCGCTTCGTCAGCGGGCGTCGCGAAAGCCACGCAGGTGTTGAGGTTGTCGCAGATGACCCGCCAGTCCTTGAACCCATTGACGCCCGAAGCGTCCGCACCGCCGACGAGCAACAGTGTCAGGGCGGTGGTCAGGGCGGCCAGAAGGCGCATGGTCAACTCGCGGGGAGGGGCGGCAGGTCGAGCCGCCGGGCGTCGGCCATCCTGACGTAGAAGCCGCGGATTTCCGAATCCAGCGCGGTGTCGCGGGCGGTCTCGGCGGCGATGTGCAGCGCGATCAGCGCGCGGCGCAGGTCAGCATTCGAAGCGTCGAGCGCGGCCAGCGACAGGTCGTCAGCCGCGCCGTTCGCGGCCTCGGCGAACCGCGCGCCATGAACGGCGGCCGACCGACCGAGCAGCCTGCGAATCTCGCCGTTTTCCCACACCCGCGCGGCGATCCCGCGCTCGGCTTCCTGGGCGCAGAGCATCGAGATCATGCCGGTGACGGCGATCCGGCCCTGCAGGAACTCGCCCGTCGACTCCGGCGGCGGCGGTTCCATCAGGCAGAGGAAGTTGCCCATCAGCAGTTCGGGAACGGTCGGGGTCATGCCAGCGCCTCCAGGGCCACGAGCCGGTCGGCGAGAATGACATCCTGACGGCGCGCCGTGTACCAGCCCGACAGACCCAGGACCGGATCCTTGAGCCCGCCGGCGCGATATTCCTTGGCCGAAGAAATCCAGATCGCCGCCCCCTTCACCGATGCGAACAGGTCCCACCAGGCCAGGGCGGCGTGGTCGACCGTCAGGCCGCTGGCCGCTTCCCAGATGGCGATGGCGTCGGCCCTGGGCAGCATGCCCGAGACCCGGTCGGTCTCGCCGTAGCACCACAGCGGCTCCATGGCCCAGCCGAGGTCCTCCAGCGGGTCGCCGATGTGGGCCATCTCCCAGTCCAGCAGGGCGATGACCTTGCCCGCGCCGTCATGCATGAAGTTGCCCGTCCGGTAGTCGCCATGGACCACCGACAGCTTCTGCGCCGGCGGCGGGGGATTGGCCCGCAGCCGGCGGATACAGGCCCGCACGATCGGCTGCGGATGTTCCTCGTCGGCGTCGATGACACCTTCCCAGTACTCGAGCGCGGTCGACCAGCAGGCGTCCAGCGCCGGCATCGGCGTCGCCGTCGCGATCGGCAACGTGGCCGGGTCGGCGGCGGCGATCTGGCCCAGGTGGCCGTAGAACTGTTCGCCGATCGCCCGCGCATGCTCGCCATAGGGCGGCAGGGTGAAAGGGCTCTGGGCCTTGCCGCCGTCGATGCGGCCCATGATGAAGAACGGCCGCTCAAGCTCGGCGCCGTCCTCCTCCAGGGCGACGGCTTCAGGCACCGGCAGGCCGCAGCCGTAGAACGACCGGAAGGCCAGGAACTCCAGCTTGCGCTCGGTGTCGATCAGGCTGCCGACGGGATCGCGACGCAGGATCAGGCCACGAGTGGCGCCGTTTACCTCGACGTCGAACCGGTAGGTTTCCCGGCTGGCGCCGCCCGGGATGCGGGCGATCATCGTGACCGTCGCCGGGGTCTCCCAGATGCGGGTCAGATAGACCTCAAGCTGCGTCTGCAGGGTCACTTGGCCATGTCCATGATGCCCGTGAAGCCGGACGGACCGTGCGGGCCGATGACCAGCTGCTCGAGCACCCCCCTGCCCTTGCGGACCTTGCCGGCGGCGTCCGTATAGATGACGTCCGACAGCGCCTGGACATGCAGGTTGAACGGCAGGGTCGGATCGACGTCAGCCAGCACGATGTTCTCGCGCTCGACCGTCAGCTGGCCGTGCAGCTGGCCATGGCTCCATTTGGGATGGGTGTAGCCCAGACCCATCATCTGGAACTCGTAGATCGGCTTGAACTCGACCTGCCCGGCGGGCTTTCCGTAGTCGTCGGTCAGCGCGACCACCGCATGCGTGGCGTGGCGGGAATTGCTGCGCCACTGAATCGTCGCCGCGCCGTTGAGGTGCTCCATCTGGTCTTCGGTGGCGCCGTCGGGCGTCCAGACCGCACGGGTGTTCCACGGCCGGCCGGTGGCGTCCTCGTTGCTGTGGAAGAAGAAGCTGCCATCGGCGAAACTGGACGGCGACCAGAGCCAGTAAAACTGCGGCGGCTGCTGCGGAACCACCTCCTGGCTGTCACGCGCGCCGACCGGGCGCACGCCCCAGGACCGGTCGCGGGTGCCGACGAAGCCGTCGACGGAGCGGCGCTCACCGTCCAGTTCTATCCAGCCGGTATAGGACCCGTTCTGTGTCAGGCGGGTGTAGTCCATGAAGGTCCGCGTGCCCTGGCGGCGCACGAAGCGCGGCTCCTCGATCGGGAAGGCGCGGCCGGTGAAGATGATCTCGCCCTTCAGGCCATGCTCCGGCGAGTCGACGCTGACCTTCAGCTTTTGCAGCGGCTCGAGAATCTCGATCTTCACCGGACCCACCGTCAGATCCAGTCGGTCACCCAGATGGCCGCTGGCGTGCAGCGCCACCTCGACTCCGCCCCGCACCACCACAAAGGCGGCATCGGAGACGTTCAGGTGCGGATAGACCCCGAAGGCCACGGCGAAGAAATCCTCGCCTTCGGTCGGGTGGTAGCCGTTGAAGAAGTACCGGTCGTAGAAATTCCGGTCCGTTCCCGAATAGGCGATCGGCTCGGCGGTCTGGTGGATGGGGAAATCGTCCCCCTTGGTCAGGGCCATGGCATTGTTCCTCCACTGGCCGACGCTTCTCAGCCGAGCGTTTCGGGCCTACAGCCCCCAAACTGAACGATGACAACCTGACTAGGCAACCATGACGGAGGGGAAGCCGTGAAAAGCTGGACGAGGCGGACCTGGATGACCCTTGCCGCGGTCAGCGGATTCCTCGCCGTGGCCATCGGCGCCTTCGCCGCGCATGGCGTCTCCGACCCGGCTGCGAAGGACTGGTTGAAGACCGGGGCGACCTACCAGTTCATGCACACCATGGCGACCTTCGCCTGCGCCACCTTCATGAACATCGGCGCCCGGCGGGCCCGGTTCGCCCCGGCCTTCTTTCTCGGCGGGACGGTGCTGTTCTCGGGATCGCTCTACGCGCTGGCGCTCGACGCCCCGCACTGGCTCGGAGCCGTGACGCCGCTGGGAGGCCTGGCCTTCCTGACCGGCTGGGCGATCCTCGCCTGGGCTGCGCAAGGGGTGGATCAAGCCTGACAACACCTCCTCCCTCCGTCATGGCCCGACTTGATTTTGCTGGCTAAGCCGCCGTCCGCCTCGGCAGCGCCAGACCCCAAAGCGCTGTCGACGAACCGATCAGGCAGATGACCATCACCGCCGCCATCGGCCGCGCGCTGCCGTCATGGAGCACGCCGGCCAGCCAGGAGGCGAAGGCCCCTGCCGCGAACGACAGGCCGCCCATCAGGGCCGAGGTCGAGCCGGCGCGTTGGGGATCGACACTGAGCGCCCCGGCCATGGTGTTGCCGGCCATCAGGCCATAGCTGGCCAGACAGGCGAACAGCAACGGCAGCACGGTCCACATGCCGCCCAGCCCGGTCAGGGCCGCGACCAGCAGCAGCGCCCCGAAGCCCAGCGCCGCCAGGCTTGCCCGCGCCAGCACCTGGTCCGGAGTCAACCGGCGCAGCAGCATGCGGTTGACCTGCCCGGCCCCGATGATCCCGAACGCGTTGCCGGCGAAAATCAGCGTGTAGAGGAACGGTGAGAAGCCGTAGGTCTCGATCATCAGGCCCGACGACGAGGAGATGTAGGTGAACAGCAGCGCGCCGTTCAGGCCGCCGCCGAGGCAATAGCCGATCAGGCGGCGATTGGAGACGAGGACGCGATAGGCCCGCAACGGACTCTCTGATCGGGCCTGCGCCGCCGTCGCTTCCGAGCGACTTTCCGTCAGCCGGAAGAACACCGCCAGCCCGACCAGGGACCCGAACGCCGCCAGCACCCAGAAGATCGACCGCCAGCCCAGCAGTTGCAGCACCACCGCGCCCGACATCGGCGCCAGGATCGGCGCGAGACCCATGATCAGGGTCAGCAGCGACAGCATGCGCGCCGTCTCGGTATGGTCGAACAGGTCGCGCACCACGGCCCGGGCCACCACCGCGCCGGCGCAGCCGCCCAGGGCCTGGACGAAGCGCGCGCCGATGATCCACTCCGGACTGGTCGCCAGGGCGCAGGCGATCGAGGCGGCGACATAGACGGTCACCCCCACGAGGATCGGGATGCGGCGTCCGAACCGGTCTGACGCAGGGCCGTACAGAAACTGGCCGATCGCCATGCCGAACAGGAACACCGCCAGCGTCGCCTGCTGCTGG